>NZ_JBTGVG010000005.1:0-45983 GCF_054343455.1 Mycoplasma sp. 1012 | reverse complement strand
TTTTATCAAAGTCTCTATTAAATTGGCATAATAAACGTTTCATAATTTTCCTTTTTGTATATTTTATAAAATACTTTTTATTTTGTTTTTATTCATAAATTATATTACAATCAAAAAAAAAAAAAAACAATTTTAAAAACTGATGCACAATTTTTAGCTTAAAAATTCTCAAAAATCTTCAATTTTTTATATAAAAAACTAAAATATTGCATAAATTTTCCTAATATAAAGACTTTTTCCTTTATATTTGAAAAAAATATCAAAAATAAAAATTTTAAATAATTTTCCTTTGTAAAACTAATCAAACAAGTTATAAATTATTCTTTATTTTTAAAATAATTGAAAGATTTTTTAACACTGATTTTGGGAAAAATGAACCAAAAATCCCAATTTTTTCCGTATTTTCGGAACAAAATAAATTCTGTGGTAATATTAAAATGTGACTAAGTTTTTATGTCACAGAAAGGGGTGAGAAATTGTTTTTATTTCAAAGAATAATCATGGAAAATATATTAATTTTATTAATAATCATTTTATTTATAATTAAGTAAAAGTTTAAAAATAAAATTAATTTTTCACGACCTGATATAAAAACTCCATTGTAGACAGTAATGGAGTCCCATCTTTCTTAATTGACGGGTTTTTTAATACTTTTTTAAAATTTCAATACTCTAGATAAAAAAATTTTTTTTGAATATTTTTCTATTATAATTCAATATGAATATGAAAATCCTTTTATAAATATTTATAATAATGGGAATTTTAAATATACAACTATTGTAAAATATTTAAAAAACAAAAAAAGTATTAAAAAAGTAGTTAACTGAGTAGTGATAAAAAACTAGAAAAATTTCTAAATATTTAGCAATAATGGAAATAAATTGGAGCAAGTAACTATCAAACAGCGTTATAACTAAATTTAGGTGAAATATTTAAAGTAGAAATTTTAAATTATAAAACAAATGAAAACAATAACAATAAAAAAATAGTTGATTTTATTTTTTTTCTATTAACTAGGAAACTTGGAATAAATACTTTTATTTATAATTAAATAAAATTTAAAAAATAAAATTATTTTTCAGAATGAAATATAAAAAAACTCCATCGTAGACAGCAATGGAGTTTTCGTTTAATCTAATTTATTTAAATTAAACTTGGTTGTGAAAAATTGTTTTTACATTATTATTATAACACTTTTTCTAAAATGTTTATAAAATTTTTGCAAATTATTAATCAAAATGTCCACTTTAGTAATAATTTATAGTTAATTTCTTTAACAAATACATTTTCCTATCCATTTTAGGAAATTTTAGAAAAATCGACCAAAAATCCCGCTTTTTCTAGTTTTGCTACAAAATAAATTCTGTGCTAATATTAAAAATGATTAGTTTATTCAATAATAGAAAATAATAAAAATTATTTTATTTAAAGTAAAAATGATGATAAATATTAATTTTATTAAAAAACTCCACTGTTGGTAGTAATGGAGTTTTCGTTTAACTTAATTTATTTAAATTAAACTTGGTTGTGAAAAATTGTTTTTACATTATTATTATAATACGCTTTTCTTAATACATAAATATTATTAAGAAAAATTAATTTTCAATTATATTGCTAATTAAAAATAAAAAGGCTTTTTTTGATGATTCTTTTATTCTAAAATTAATATCTAGTTTATTATCTACATCTTGCGAAATTTTGTCGGAAATTGCTTTTACACTAAAAAAATTAATTTTATTTTGAGAACAAACTTGAGCGATAGCAAAACTTTCCATATCGAAAATTTCACATTTTGTTTTTTTGTAGAATTCTAGAGCTTTTTCTTTGGAATCAATAAATGAATTTGAAGAACAAATATTGCTGTATTTTACTTTTTCTGTTGTTTTTATTTTATTTAAAAAATACTGTTTTTCCCCTGGTGTTTGTCCAAAATTGTATCAAGGAGTTTGCGTATCAATATTAAAAAATTTTTTTGGAATGACTATCTCAAAAATATCATGTTTTTTAGATATTGAACCAACTGCACCAAAATTATAAACATTTTCAATGTTATTAAAAACGGAAAGCAATAAAGTAGTACTACTTGCAGCATTAATTAATCCAATACCAGAATATAAAACTACTAGAAAATTATTATTTTTTTCAAAAACTAAAAATTTTTTATTTAGTTTTTTAATAGTCTTTTTTAAGTTTCATCCTTCTTGAATAAGCAAATGCTCTTCTTCTGGATCAGCAATTATTAATGCGTTTTTAATTTTTATTAAGTCAGTAATCATAAATATCTAATTGTTCTTTTGAAACTGTGGTTTTGTTTAAATTAAAATGCTTAATGTGCTCTACTACTTTTTTAAAAGCTAAATCGAAATTGCTAAAAGCTAAACTTCTAATAGTTTGGATTCCATCTCATTTTCTACCTTGACATAATTTATCTGCCATAAAAACAATCTTATCTAAAGTTGACATTTCATAATCAATAGAAGTGTGTACAGAAATAGCTCTAACTATTTCTGAATTTTGCACTTTATAATATTTATCTAATCATAAAGAAGCTGTAGTTTGGTGTAATTTATAGTCAGGAATTTGCTTTTCATCAATATCATTTTTTACTAAAAAATCTCTATGCGTTTCTATTGTTCATCTTTTTGTTAAATCATGAACTAGTCCAGAAAATCAAGCTATTTTTGCATTATAATTTAAACTTTTTGCATACTCTGCAGCAAGCGATGCTGTTGCTCTACAATGTTTATTTAATTTGGCATCTGTAGTGTTATTTAAAATTTCTAAAATATAAAGAAAATTCTTTCCGATATATTCAATTGTTTGGTTAAATAAATTACTAAAATCCCCTAATTTAACTTCTGTTGAAGAAGCAGGAAAAATTTCGTTATTTAATAAAATACAATTAAATTTTTTTAAATTTTCCTTATTTAGTTTATTTTCCCTTTTAAAAATAACAATTTTCACTAATGAACTGATTTTTTCTATCTCTTTTCATTTGTGCAATTTATCCAAATTATCTGAACCTAAGATTAAAAATAATTCATCATTTGGAAATTTATTTTTAAAATAATTAACAGTGTCAATAGTGTAACTTACTCCTTTACGATTTATCTCAAATAAAGAAATTTCCGTATTTTCTGGTTTAACATCATTGATCATTTTTACACGATCATTTCAATCTTCATATTTACTTTTTGTTTTAAATGGACTTTTAAAAGCTGGAACAAAAAAGAATTTATCTAGAGATAAAATTTCTAGTGATTGTTCTGCTACCTTTATATGTCCTTTATGAATAGGATCAAACGATCCTCCAAATATACCAATTTTCATTTTTTAATTATAATAAAAAAAAGAAAAATTGAAGCGAAAAACTTCAATTTAACCAGTTTAAACTTGCTTTTAAAGGTTTTTAAAGTTAACGTTGCAAACTTCTAAGACATCGTTTTACAAGTTGTTCTTTAAAAAACTAGGGAGTGATAATTCTGAATTATCTTCTTCCTCTTCATTAAAAGTTGTTGAATTTTCCAAAATACTATTATTTTGAAATAATGAACTATTAAAACTTTCATTATTGTTATATGTAGAATCACTATAAGTGTTTGTGTTTTGAGAATCTAAAGTTGACATAGAAGTAGTATTATTAATCAAATCTAAATTTTTATAATAGTTAGAACTTCTTTCTAAACCAGAAGCAACTAAGGAAATTTTCAGTGATTTATCACTATTATTTTTAGAAATTAATCCTTGAATAATATTAACATTTTCTCCTGTTGCATTTTTAATTAAATCAATAATTAAACTAATTTCTTGGAAAGTTACAGCTGAACCGCTAATATTAACGATAACATCTGTACATCCTGTAATTTCATGTTCTAAAATGTTGGAAAAAATAACTTTTTGAGCTGCTTTTTCTGCTCTGTCTTTACCTGATGCGCTTGCATCATTCATTATTATTTCACCTTTGTTTTTAGTTACAAATAATAAATCGGCAAAATCGACATTTTGAACACCAACTTCATTAATTATTTCATTAATAATGTTTAATGTTTTTTCTAATATTGTATTAGAAAATTTAAGTGAATGTTCATTAGAAACTGAACCATAATTAGCAAGTAGTTTTTGATTAGAGACAATAATTAGTCCATCAACTATTTTTTTGAGCTCTTCAATTCCTTGAAGAGCATTATTTTTAATTCTTTCACCTTCATGTTCAAAAGGGGTTGTAACTACAGCAATAACTAAAGAAGCGGTTTTTTTAGCAATTTCTGCAACAACTTTAGATGCTCCAGTTCCTGTTCCTTTTCCCATTCCAGCAGCTATAATAACAATATCTGCATCTTTGATTCTATCTTCAATTTCTTGTTGACTTTCTAAGGCACATTCAAAACCAATTTTAGGGTTACTTCCTGCACCAAATCCTTTTCTTTTTTCGTAATCACCAAGGTAAATTACTTTATTTTCATCAAAATAACTCAAGGATTGTGCATCTGTATTTAATGCTATATATTCAACATTGGGTAAGTTGTATTCCATTAATGTTTTTATGGAGTTGTTTCCACAACCACCAATACCTAAAACTTTTATTTTTATGTTGTTTTTAAAAGTATTATGCATGTTTTATCCTTTTTGTTAATAATTTGTTTAAAAAATTTAAGAATTTATTACCTTTGAAAATTAATTCATCTGTTGAATAAGGTTGAGTATTAATTAAAAAGTGTTCACTTTTACTTAAATCAATATTATTATATGATTTTTCGATGTATTTTATTCCTTCTAAAATTTCTTTTGCATCTTTAGAAATTAAAGGGTGGAATTTAGAGTTAAAAATAATAATTTTTTTGTTAATTTTTTGTTCAATTAAAGATAAAAATATAGTATTTTGTTCTTCTTTTTTATTTAGAAAAATTGCAAATTCACTGTAATTTTCTATGTTTTTGATTTCACTTACAACAAGTTCAGCAATTTTGTTATAATGTTTTTCTAACACAGTTTTAAATTCTAAAACAGTTAATTTATTTTTAATTAAACTAGTAGAGGGTTTGATTATGGATAAGCTATCTCCATATATATTAACTAGTTCATCTACTTGGTTTTTTTCTAAATTTAATTCTTTTGCAACTATTTTATTAATATCTGCAAAAGAAGAAGGAATATCTTTAATTTGTTTAATATGCCCTTGTTCTATAACTGAAATTTTAGTATTAGAACTATTTAAATTAATTATTATTTTTTTAGAATCTTGATTATTTAAATCTAGATTAATAAGTCTATCTAATGATATTAATTCAGTGAAAAATGATTCAATTTCTAAATTTAATTGTGAAAATAAATTATTTATTTCTTGATATAAATTGTTTTCTAAAAAAGTAAATGAATACTTAATTTCAATAGAATCAGCATTTTTTAATAAAGGTTTTTCATTGCCTTCATAAAATAATATATTGTTTTTATATATTTTGTATTCTTGTGGAATGATAGAAATAAAGGTATGATTAGAAATTAAATTGTTTTGTTTTGCTTTGGTTAAATTTCTATTTATTTCTTCACTTGTGATTGTTTTTTTATGGTTTAAAATTTCGGTTTTAACTGAATAAAGATTAGTTTTAAAAAGAAAATTGTCGCTCAAAGAAATAAAAATTTTTTTAACATTTGTTTTGATTTTTTTATTCAGAGACTGCATTGCATCTCTATAAAAATCAAAAACTTCTTTTTGTAATAAGTTTTTTTCATTAAAGATTAAAACTTTTTCGTTTTTTATTTCTTCAAAAGCTAAGATTGCACATTCTTGTAATGATGTGTCAATTTTAGCAACAACCTTTATATTTCTTTTCATTTTTTACTCCACTAATCTTGTTAAAATACGTAATTTTGCACTTCTACTTCTTTTGTTTTGTTTTATTTCCTCATCAGAAGGTAAAATTGATTTTGCAATTCATTTTTTTTCTTGCATTATCGGAATCCGATAATCAACTTCATTTTCTGATATTAATTGTTTAAAAAATTTCTTTACTATTCGATCTTCGATTGAATGAAAGGAAATTATGAGTAATTTTCCATTAACTTTAAGAAAATCAATAGCATTTTCTAATAAAGTATTTAGAGATTCTAATTCGTTATTAACAGCAATTCTAATAGCTTGAAATACGGCTTTTGCAGGATTTTTCATTCTTACAACCTTAGCAGGTAACGATTTCCTGATTACTTCTACCAACTCTAAAGTTGTATTAATGGGTCTGCGTTGAACTATAGCTTTCGCAACTCTTTGTGGGAGCATTACATCAGCGTTTTGTTTAAATATTTCTACTAATTCACTTTCTGAAAAATTATTGACAATATAATGAGCATCCAAAGTTTGACTTTGGTCCATTCTCATATCTAGACGATAATCCTTATTATAAGAAAAACCTCTGGAAGTTTCATCTAATTGTGGTGATGAAACTCCTAAATCTACTAATATGCCATCTACTTTATTTATATTAAGTTTTTCTAATTCGCTTTTGATATTTTTAAAATCACTATGAATTAAAGTGAAATTCTTAGATATTGAGCTGAGTTTTTGTTCACTTTTCTTAATTGCTTCAATATCCTTATCAAATGCATATAGATGACCATTTTTAAGTTTTTCTAAAATCTTAGATGAGTGTCCCGCTCTTCCGAGCGTTAAATCTAGATATATACCATTTTCATTAATTTCTAATTTTTCAATTACTTCTTTTAATAAAACTGGAAAATGTTCCATTATAATTCAACTCCACTTTCAAATAAAGTTTTTTGGAGTTCTTCCATCTCTTCATCATCAAGGAATTTAGATTGCTGTTTTTCGTATTTTTCTTTTGGCCAAAGTTCTAATTTTTCTCCAACCCCAATTAAATACGCTTCTTTTTCGATAGAGCAAGTTTTTAATAATGTTTTTGGTAAGACAATTCTTCCAACTTTGTCGATAGTAACATCAGTTGTATTTCCAAAGAAAAATCTTGCAAATTCCCTAACTGCTTTATTTAAAGAGTTATTTTTTTTAAGTTTTTCTTTGATTAAGTCAAATTCTTCTTTAGAACGAATTTCAATGACTTTATCTAAACCGATTGAAACATAAACATAATCGCCTAATTTTTCTCTGAAATTAGAAGGGATTATGATTCTGTTCTTTTCGTCAATAGTTTTTAAATGACTTCCAAACATTACCACTCCTTACCACTATCTACCACATTATAATACTTTTTTGGAACTTTTTTATAAAAAAAGATAATTTTTTTTCATATTTTATTTTTGCCAAAATAGTTTTGAAATGATTTGGAAAAACTTTTTTTAGCAAAAAACACACTTTACAGTGTTTTTTTGTTATTTTTTTTTCTTTTTCATATAATTTGCTAAAAAATATATGCTTTTTTGCAAAAAAGAATAAAATTATAAGGACTTGAGAAATCTTGTCAAAATGGAGTTATATTGAAAGAAAAAATAAAAGAATTTTCGAACTTGATATTTTTATATATTTTTATATATTTAATAGTTTTTATAGTTTTTGTTATTTTTTCTATTTGAAATTATTCTCTGCTATTAGGATGAATTTTTTCATTTATTTCTGTGAATATAACTTTTTTTAGTAAAATTTTTACTTTAGAGTTACTAAAAAAGGTTAATATTAATACAAATAGCAAAAAAAAGAATTTTTTTTACACAATTGGAATAGTCATTAGTTTATTTTCATTAATATTTCATGCATTATTAATTATTGCTATTGTCTTTATTAATAAAGCATTTACAAATACAAATGACATACAAGTTATTTTATTTCCTATAAATTTAATAACTTATATTATTGGAAATTCACTTGTTTTACCAGTTGTTGTAATTAATTTAATTATTAAAAAAATAAAGGATAAAAAGAATGGATAAATGATTAGAAAATTGAAATCAACCACAACTTTTTACTCTTTTTATATTAGTTTTTTTAGTTGTTGTAACATCATTGATTTTATACTTTCAAATTAAAAAAACAAAAAAAGATAAAGCACCTACAACGGTTGTTTATATAACTGAACAATATTTTGGTATTGTTGAATCAATTGTAGATGAAAGTGGTGTTAAAGGTAAATTGTCAACAAATATTAAACCTTATATATTTACTTTATTTACCTTTTTACTTTTTGGAAATCTACTTTCTTTATTTGGATTAGAACCAATAGGAAGTACATATTCCGTAACATTCACATTGGCTTTTGTATCCTGAAGTGGAATTTATGTCATAGGTATTACTATGCAAAAATGGAGATTTTTCAAAAAATTTCTTAATCCACTTGAAATAATTTCAATTCCTGCACCATTAATTTCTTTATCATTCAGGATGTTTGGTAATATAATTGGTGGTTCAACTATTTTGATTTTATTTTATGCAGGTACACAATTTGTATGATCATTATTGCCAATAGCTGGATTTAGCGTTTTTAACTTGCCAGCAGCAATATTCTTTGCGCCACTAATATTCTATTTTGATATTTTTGGTGTAGTAATTCAAGCATATGTCTTCACTTTACTAACTACAACTTATTGAAGTACAAATGCTGAAGTTGAATAATAATAAAATAAGGAGATTTTAAAATGACAAATGAAATTATCGAAATTGCTTCAAAATTAGATCCTAAAGTTTCAGCAAATTCTACAGGGATTGGTCTTGTTGCAATTGGAGCAGGTCTAGCTATGGTTGGAGCTCTTGGTGTTGGAGCTGGTCAAGGATTTGCAGCAGGTAAAGCTGCTGAAGCTGTAGGGAGAAACCCAGAAGCAGAGAAAAAAATCAACAAATTAATGATTATTGGTGCTGCTATTGCTGAAACTTCTTCAATTTATGCACTTGTTATTGCAATACTTTTAATTTTTGTTTATTAGATTAAAATGGATCAATTAATTTTAAAACAATTCAGTTCAGATGGAAAAGTTGATGCAAGTGAAGATATTTCCAATCTATTTAAAAATATTTTTCCAAACCCTTGAGTAATTCTTGCAACTGTTATCGCCTTCTTAATTGTATTCTTTTCTTTATTTTTCTTTGTTCATAAACCTATTAAAAAGGTAATTGAAGAAAGAAGACAATTCATTCAAGATAACATCGATGAAAGTGTCAAAAATAAAGAAAAATCCATAGTTTTAGAAGAAAAAAGAAATACAGAGCTTTGAGAAGCAAGAATTGCAGCAGCTGGTATCATTAACCAAGCTAAAATTGAGTCTGAAAAAATAGCAAATCAATATATTACTAATGCTAAAAGAGAAGCAAAAAGAATTATTGAAGATGGACACAAAAATATTTCACAACAACAAAAGAAATTTGAAGAGGAATCTAGAGAAGAAATTATTACAGTTGCAACTAAATTAGCATCAAAAATTTTAGAAAAACACGTAAGTCACTACGAAGAAAAAGAACTTATTGATAAATTACTTAATGAGGTTTATGAATAATTATGAATACAATAAGTAGTGAAAGAATTAATGGTTATGCACAAGCTATTTTTCAAATTGCATTAGAACAAAAAAAAGTTGATGTTTTTTACAAACAAACAGAAAAATTAAGTGAAATCTTTAAAAAAGAAGAAGATTTACTTCCATATTTAAAAAGTTTTGAGATTGAATTTGAACTAAAAGAAGAATTAATTGATGCTTCTTTTGCAAAAACTTATCAAGCAGAACTTGTAAATATGATTAAACTTTTAGTTCAAAATCACTTTATAAGTTCAATTAATTATATTTTTAATAAATTTGAAAAATATGCTCTTGACTATTTAAAACAAAAAAAAGGTGTTGTTTATTCAAGTCATAAGTTGAATAAAGAATATATGGACAAAATTATTGATTTTATTGAAACAAAAATCAATAAAAAAGTAATTTTAAAAAATGAAATTGATAAAAAACTAATTGCTGGTATCAAAATTATTATAGATGATTTAATTTTTGAAAATTCAATCAATTCTCAATTAAATCAAATAAAAGATCATATACTTAAAGGAAAGAGAGAAAAATAATATGCCATTAAAAACAAGTGATATTTCAGCATTAATAAAAGCACAAATTAAGTCATATGGCAAAAAAATCATTTCTGACGAAGTTGGAAAAGTAATTTCAGTTGGTGACGGAATCGCTCTTGTATCCGGACTAGAAAAGGTTGGTCTTGGGGAACTAGTTGAATTTCCTAATAACATTTATGGTATGGCTTTAAACATAGAAAGCGACTTTGTCGGAGTTGTTATCATGGGTAAAGAAAACCAAGTTGTTGAAGGCGATTTAGTTAAAAGAACTAAAAAAATCATTTCTGTTCCTGTCGGAGAACAAATGGTTGGAAGAGTTATTAATGCTCTTGGTGAACCTATTGACGGAAAAGGGGCAATTGATTTTAACAAAAGAAGAGAAATATTTGTTGAAGCTCCTGGAGTAATGAAAAGAAAAGAAGTTAATGAACCTTTAAAAACAGGTATATTAGCTATTGACTCAATGGTTCCAATTGGAAAAGGTCAACGTGAATTAATTATCGGTGACCGTCAAACAGGAAAAACTGCTGTTGCTATTGATGCAATTTTAAACCAAAAAGGACAAAATGTTAATTGTGTTTATGTTGCTATAGGACAAAAAAATTCAACTGTTGCACAAATTGTTAATAAACTTCAAAACAGTGGTGCAATGGAATATACAACAGTTGTTGTTGCTGGAGCTTCTGAGCTTGCTCCTTTACAATATATTGCTCCTTACTCAGGGGTAACTATTGCTGAAGAGTGAATGTATAAAGGGAAAAACGTGCTAATTGTTTATGATGACTTATCAAAACACGCAGTTGCTTACCGTACACTTTCACTTCTTTTAAGAAGACCACCTGGTAGAGAAGCATATCCTGGAGATATCTTCTACCAACACTCATATTTACTTGAAAGAGCTGCTAAACTTAATCAAGAAAATGGTGGTGGTTCAATTACAGCACTACCTATTATAGAAACACAAGCAGGGGATATTTCAGCATATATTCCTACAAACGTTATTTCTATAACAGATGGTCAAATCTTTATGAAAGAGGCTTTATTTAACTCTGGACAAAAACCTGCTGTTGATGTTGGTTTCTCTGTTTCTAGGGTTGGTTCAAGTGCTCAAACTAAAGCTATGAAATTTGTTTCTTCTTCATTGAAATTACAATTAGCTCAATATAATGAATTAAAATCATTTGCTCAATTTGGTTCAGATTTAGATGAAACAACAAGAAGAATTTTAGATCACGGTTCTAAAGTTTATGAATTGTTAAAACAATGACAATATATTCATTTTGACCAAAACGATCAAGCCATTATTTTACTTTCTGTTAAAGATAAACTAATTAATCCAATTCCAAAAGAATACATTTTACAATATAGAGATGAATTAGTTAACTTTATAAACAGCGATACTAAAGCCTTAGAATTAAAGGCTGAATTGATTAAAGAAAGAGCATTTAACGACGAATTATTAGTTGAATTTAAAAAATTAATAAGAAGTTTTATTTTAGAATTTATCAACAAAATTCCTAACTATGATGCTTCTTTATATCCTGCAATGCCGGAGTTATAGAAAATGGCTTCTAATCAAAAAATAAAAACTAGAATTAATTTAATTTCAAATACAAGAAAAATAACTAAAGCAATGGAATTACTCTCCAGTGCTAAATTAAGAAGAATGAAAAATAATTTCCTTTCTATTCAAGAATATTCAAATTCTATCAAAAGCATTTTAAGTTCATTAGCACAAAAAACTAAAAACATTAGCGAAATTTTTACTTTAAATAAAGAAGCACCAAAATTATTTATTATCATTACTTCCGATTTAGGATTATGTGGTGGATATAACAGCAATATCTACAAATTAACTAAAAAGGAAATTGGTAAAAATGATAAACTAATAATTTTCGGAAATAAAGGAATTTCCCTTTTTAAAGACTTTGAAACTCAAGTTATTCAAAAACATTCTAACTATGGAGATGACTTAAACTATTCACTAGTAAATAATGTTATCAACAAAATAAAAGAACTTTTAGAATCTAAATCAGTTTCAGAAGTAAATTTAGTTTATACCAAATTTATTAATAGTGTGCTTTATGAACCACTAATTAAAAAATTGTTACCACTAAATAACGATCAAAAAAGTGATTTTAATATTAGCGACAATGAAAATAATGTCTTAGTAGAATTTGAACCTAATCCAGAAATTATTTTAAAAAATCTTATCCCTTTATATATGGGTTCTACAATTTACAATGCTTTAGCTGAATCTAAAATTTCCGAAATGTCTTCAAGAAGAACAGCTATGGAAAATGCATCAAATAATGCAGATGAAATTATTAACAATTTACAAATTGTCTTTAATAGAGCAAGACAATCTTCTATTACTCAAGAAATAACTGAGATAATAGGTGGAACAACAACAAAATAATAAAGAAAGGAAGGAAACTATGGAAAAAAATATAGGTAAAATTGTTCAAATTTTAGGTCCTGTTATTGACGTAAAATTTGAATCAGGTAGACTTCCAGCTTTACTTAATGCTTTAGAAGTTAATCTTAATGCAAACAAAAAAATTATCCTTGAAGTTGAACAACACATTGGTGATGATGTAGTTAGAACTATCGCCATGGAAATGACTTATGGACTTTCTAAAGGACTTGAAGTTGTAGATACAGGAAAACCAATTCAAGTACCTGTAGGAAAAGAAATTCTTTCTAGAATGTTCAATGTGCTTGGTGAACCTATTGATGAATTAGGTTCAGTGGATGCAAAACTAAAAATGCCTATCCACGCTACTCCACCAACTTACGAAGATCAAAAATCAACTTCTGAAATTTTGGTTACAGGAATTAAGGTTATCGACTTATTAATTCCTTATGTTAAAGGTGGAAAAATCGGTTTATTTGGTGGAGCTGGAGTTGGAAAAACAGTTCTTGTGCAAGAACTTATTAACAACATAGCTACTCAACATGGTGGTCTCTCTGTTTTTGCAGGAGTTGGAGAACGTTCAAGAGAAGGTAATGATCTCTATCACGAAATGAAAGCTGCAGGAGTTTTAGACAAAACAGCACTTGTTTTTGGTCAAATGAATGAACCTCCCGGAGCTAGAATGAGAGTTGCTTTAACAGGACTAACAATGGCTGAATACTTTAGAGATAAACTAAATCAAGACGTTCTTTTATTTATTGATAATATCTTTAGATTTACTCAAGCAGGTTCCGAAGTATCTACATTACTTGGAAGAATCCCTTCAGCGGTTGGTTACCAACCAACTCTTGCTACAGAAATGGGACAATTGCAAGAAAGAATTACTTCTACAAGAAATGGTTCTATAACTTCAGTACAAGCAGTTTATGTGCCTGCAGATGACTTAACTGACCCTGCACCTGCAACAACATTTGCTCACCTAGATGCTAAAACAGTTCTAGATAGAAACATTGCTGCTCTTGGTATTTATCCAGCAGTTGATCCACTTGCTTCAGGTTCAAGAATGCTTGATCCGCTTGTAATTGGTGAAGAACACTATAGTGTTGCTAGAAAAGTTTTAGAAATTTTACAAAAATTTAAAGAATTACAAGATATTATCGCTATCCTTGGTATGGATGAACTTTCTGAAGAAGATAAAAGAACTGTTTCAAGAGCAAGAAGACTTAGAAACTTCTTATCTCAACCTTTCTTTGTTGCTGAAAAATTCTCAGGTATTTCAGGTAAATTTTTACCATTAGAAGATACAATTAGAAGTTTCAAAGAAATCATTGAAGGTAAACACGATTCATTACCAGAAGAAGCATTTTTATATGTTGGTTCAATTGAAGAAGCAATTGAAAAAGCTAAAAAACTTTAATATTAATTATGAAAATAACTAAACTAAAAATAATTACTCCTAATGGGGTATTTTTAGAAAAAAATATCGAAATTATTACTTTAAAAACCACTGAAGGATATAAAGGATTGCAATATGGAATTCAACCATTTGTTGCATCAATAGTTCCATCCAAAACTTTTATCAAAAGCGAAAACAAAGAAGAAATAATTTATATTAAATCTGCAATTGTATATGCTCAAAAAGAATTAATAACCATTATTAGTGATTCGGTATCATATGATTCAAATATCATTGACATTAATGATGAATCCAATAAAACTCATGATACCAAAGCTAAAAGTTCAATAGAAGATGTACAAAAAGAAATTCAAATTAAAAAAGAGATAGAAAAAGCACAAAAATAGTCCAATTAAGGACTATTTTTTGATCTTGATTTTTTCCCTTTATACAGGGTTTTCCCTTTACAAAAGTAATTAATGCCATCTTTCTTCTTTCATAATTTCAATCAAAGCATTTAATTCTAAGATTGTTTTTTGGTAATTAAAAACATAATGTAAATAGTAAGTTTGATTTTTAGTAATAACTTTAATACTATCTCTCCCTTTTTCATAAAAATGTTCTACTTGAAGAATTTCTCTAACATTAATATCGATTTTTTCAATTTTAAATCAATCAAAATTTTTAGGATGTTCTATTAAATTAGCACAACTTTCTCCTTTTAACCTTCCTGCTTCTATAGTAATATTGCTTTTATTAATTTTAATTCACATAACAGTATAAAAAATAGCAACACTTAAAATAGTAATAGCACCAAGAAGAGAAACAGCAAAAACAACATAATGCGTATTAAAGTATAAATCTTGTAAAAGAGTTCTTACTAACATCACAAAAAATAATCCATATAATGGTAAAATTAACCGATAAAAACTTCTTGGTACAAAGAACTTTATTTCAATTTTCTTTTGCAAGTATACCACCTTTCCCTATGCTATAAATTATAAACAAAAAAATAGGTTTTACCCTATTTTTTACCTGTGGTTGTATTAGTTTCAGCAGCTGTTTCAATTGCTGCGTTTTTAAATTGGAATTTTTCTGGAATTTGTGTAATATTATCAAATAAATTAGTTTTATAATTATCACCATATAATTTTTGAAGTGCTTGTCTATAAGAGTTTTTTTGATCTTTACCACCACCATAGATTAAATCATATTGTGGTAAGTGATATGCATTTGAACTAGAACCACCATAAATTCCTTTATAATCGTATCCTTCAGATCTAAATGCTGAAGCAACTCCTGTTTTTGCACTATTATTGGATGTATGATATATAGCAACTAATTCGTTATTCTGATTTCTAATTGAAGAACCAGAAGCTCCACCAATTGGAACATAGTGTTTTGGTAAATAAGATAAACCAGCCGCTATCAATTGTTTATTATGATCTAACTTAGCAACATGTAAATCTTTTCCTGTTCTTGTAGCAGAAATAAACGCATCAAGAACACCGGGTTTATCAACAAAAGAACGGTATCCTATTTCGTAAGATAAATAATTTCCCCTATTGATTTGTTCATCAGTATAATTTCATTTACCTGTTACTTGATCATAATTAATACCATCAAAGTATTTGGTTTCCGCATTTGTTCATAAACTAAAGGAATAAGGAGCATCTTTTATTTGATCGTCTTCTTCATATCTTATTAAAAAGTAATCATTTCTAGCAGAAGGATAACCTACAATGTATAAATTATCAATATTTGGTTCTGGATTTGCATAATTTAAGTTTTTATTAATTGCAGCATATTTTTTTAAATATGATTCAGTTTTGAATTTAATTTGTTCACTTGCATGATTTGCATATTCATTTGTAATGATTTTTGCCATTTCTGCAGGGTTGCTTCTAAATGCTTCTTGATTAAAAGAAACTGAACCACCTTTTATTCCTGCTGAAATACCTACATTTGAAGCATCGATTTTTGTAAAATCAATTTCAATAACTGCAAAATCCGCAAATTCTTCTGTATTTTCAAATTTTGCTTTTTGATCTTTAGCAAGAAAATCAGAAGGTTTAGAGTTTAAAAAATCTTCTCCACTATAAACTACTTTTACTGGTTTTTCAGATTGTCCAGCTTTTGGTTTCATTTGGAATCCAAAACCAGTGAAATTTTCATCGTGAGATAAAATTTTGAATTTGGTTCTAACAGCAGCATCTCTGTTTAATCTTGTTAGTCCAAAACCAACGGTTTTATCATTAAGTGCTTCTGCAACGTGTAAGTTAGTACCAAAATATCATTTGGTTGGATAACTTCCATCTGTTGTTTTCTCATAGTCTAAAATTCACATTGTTCCAGAAGTTGCTATAGAATATTTTGGCTCTCCTGGATGTTCTGGATCTGGATTGTTAAATTGCACATGGAAAGTTTGTAGTGCAGCAGTTTTATAATGATCATTTGTTAAATATCTTGCAATACCATCAACTCTAGCTGGATTTCTTCCTGCTGAATCTACTCAAGAAGGTCCTTTACCCAACTCAGGAGCATCATATATTTTTAATCCATCATAAGTACCATCTTCATTATAAGAAGGAACTGTAAATCCTTTAGCTAAAGCACTATCAAAAGTATCAATTCCTGCTTCTTTTGCTTTAGCATCAAATTTAGTTTTTTCTTCTTGTGTTATGTGTACATCTTTTCTAAATGTTGATTCATCATAACCTGGTTGTCTTATAAGAACAGTTAAATATTCAGCATTATCTTTTTGATATCTTTGATCTTGAGATCATTCTGTTAAATATTTTTGTTGTTCTGTTTTAGGAAGTTGTGTTAAATTTTGTTTAATATAACCATCACCATCTGTTAAAACAGGTGTGCTACTAAAACCAGAAATTTGAATTGTTTTTTCTGCTTTTATTTTTGGATCTTTTTTAGAAACAAATTCAAATAAAACTCTACCTTGTCCAGTTATACTAGAGATGTCAGTTCCATTTGCATCTCTATCTGGAATTGCAGCTAGTACATTAACTTTTACATCCTTTTCATTAATACCTACTACTTCAGGTTTTAAACTAGAAATATTTTGAGCAAATTTAGCAAAAGTTACTGATTCTTTAGGACGATTGAATTCATCATAACCTTTATAATCAACATTAATATTTTTTACAAGATTATTTCATCTTTCTTGTGTAATTGGACCGGAAATTACTGCATTTCCGGGTTTATTTGGATCTTTAGGATCTGTTTTACCAGGTTGTGAGTCAGAAGGATTTAATTGTGTTTGACAAGAAGAAAACACAATTAATGAAGATGAAATTAAAGGTAATAATAAAAGTTTTTTTGTTTTTTTCATTTTTTCTCCATTCTAACTAAAGTCAAATTTTGGATCGTCTTTATTAACAACATCCACAATTTTTCCAAGACCTCTTAGTTGATTAATAAGTGCTGTGTCATAGTTATAAACTTCAAAATGAGTATCAGATCCAAAAGTATGATCACTAAAATTAATTAAAGTATTTAAGTTTGCAATTCCTTCTGAATTTAATGTGTGTGCAGATGAATCAGCTAAAATTCTGATTTTTTTAGTTACTTTTCCATTATCAAAAACTATTTTACTTTTTGGTTGTTGCATTCCTTCTGTTGCTAATACTGTTGCAAATTGTGCTCCATTCATTTCAGAAGCACTAATTTCAAAAGTATCACCTTCATTATGTAAAATAATTCTTTTTAGTTTTCTTGGTTTATTTGAAGGTTTGATTGTATCTGAAAAAATTAAACCTTTTAATGATTTTAATTGTTTTGCACCTGATAAATCAAGTCCTGTTGGATAACTGTTTTCCCCTTCATTGTGATCTGGATCTTTTCCTGGTCCAAAACTTCCTTGGAAGAATGGTTCATTATTTCTAACATAATAAACCATTCTTAAAGCATTATTGATTTCTGTTAAGTCTTTATTTGGTCCAATATTAACATCGTTGAAAGCAATTGTATCAAAGGTAATTCTTGTTGCAATTGTTTGTCTTGAAGAATAATTGAAACTTACATTATAGTCAACTGTGTTAATTCAAGCAACTTTTTTAAGAGCAATAGGGTTGATTGCTCAACCTTCTGCAAGGGAATTTCCTGTTGTTAATAAAGAAAGTTCATCTATTTCTTTATCTTTAATTGCTAAAAG
Organism: Mycoplasma sp. 1012; assembly: GCF_054343455.1. Lineage (NCBI taxonomy): Bacteria > Bacillati > Mycoplasmatota > Mollicutes > Mycoplasmatales > Mycoplasmataceae > Mycoplasma > Mycoplasma sp. 1012. Next base: position 27,990 of record NZ_JBTGVG010000005.1, on the reverse strand, counting down.
TGCACTTGTATTGTAATTTTCAAAGAATAATTCTAATTGTGGTAATTTATTTGGTAGTGCTTGGAAAATACTAAAGAAATCATAGTTTGAAGAACCTTTTTTACCAATGTTGATAATTCTGTATGAAGTTATTTGTTCGTTTGCTTTAGTTAAATCTTCAATTAATTTTTTGGTTTTTTCTAAAGCATTAGGATTAGCAACATCAATTGTTACAACAATTCCTTCATTTCTTGCATCTGCTTCTGGTTCTTCTCTTGTTAATTTTTCAAATTTGATTCCTTGACCAGGAGTGAAGTTATATTTAGAAGAATAAGTGTTTGTAACATCTGATTTTGTTCACCCTGGATAAGTTCCATTTCTAATTTCATCAGGATATCTTGCACGTCAATCGTTGTAACCAAATACCCGTTTTTTAGAATTATCTCTTGTTATTCTTGCTGTTACTGAGTTAATTAGTGGTGAAACAGCATATGAATCAATTTCTCCATCATCATTTATATAAACATTTGAATTATCATCATAAATAACCATACCTTCACCTAAATTTTTAATAGCATTAGATGATAATTTCGTAAATTTAGTCATATCTAAAAAGGAAATTATTTTTAATTTAGCTCAATCTTCATTTTTGTGAGCTTTAAGTTCTTTGTAATATGCTTTTTTTCCTTCTTCAGTTAAAAAGTTAACAACTTTATCACCATTTGCAATTAATTTTCAAAATTTATCAATAATTTTTCTATAATAACCAGTTGATCTATAATCGGTGTCTAAAGCCTCTTTAATTTGATCATTAGTTAACTGTCCTGAACGAATTTCAGGAAAATCTGCCTGATTTAAAGGAACATCCTTAGCTAAAGCTCTTAAACTACTTCTTTTATTTGCTTCAATGATTTTATCAGTAACTTTAATACCTAATAATTTAGGAGTAATTTGATTAATGTATTCTACTCTGTTTGCATTACCTGCTGCAATATCTCTTTGATCGATTTTTCTTGCTTGTGGTTTTTCGATGTTTACCCTAATTTTTTCACCATAGAAATCCACTGTTATTTCTGTGTTTTTATCACGAACTGGATCTGGACTTGGTGGTGTTTTAACAGTAGGGGTTGGTAAAGGTTTTGGATTTTCAACAGGTTGTGTAATTACAGGATCTGGAACTTTAGACTCAGGAGCAGGTTCCGGTTTTATTATGTCGATAATAACAGGTTTTTCCTTTGGAGCTGGTTGCTCTGGTTGGGGTTCTGGTTCCTTTGGTTGATCAATAATAAGGGGTTTTTCCGGATCTTTAGGTTTATCTGGTTCTACAGGTTCTGGATCGGGTTCTGGCGGATTTGCAGGTGGTGGTGGGGTTTCAGAAATTGGTTTATTTAAAGGTTCTTCTTTTTTTGGTTCTTCTGGAACCGGTTCTTCTTTTTTAGGTTGCACTTTTTTAGGTTCTTGGTTATTATCTCTGTGAGAGTTAAAACCATTTTTAAAATTTAAGTTATTTCCAGTGTTGATGGAAGTAACGTTATCATTTAATAATTTAGAACGATCAGCTGAATTTGCTTTATCAGTAGTTGAAACATAGAAAAGAGCACCTACAGTAATAGGTGTAACTATAGACACGGAACTTATTGCTATAATTTTTTTATTTTTAGTACTTTTAAAAAAATTTGTTCCCATGATTCCTCCTTTATTTGTTTCTTTTATTTAAGTCCAAGTTCTTTGTCAGTTGGAATATTTAAATTTGAACCAACATAACTAAATATTTCAGGACTTTGGTTTAAATATTCACCATTAATTATTCTTATAACTGAATTGACTGTATCTGCTAAAGGAACATATGCTCCAGGTTCTTTTGTAAAGTGTTCAGTCATAAAGAAGTTTTGTGAAAAGAAGTTTTCTAATTGTAATGCTTTTTTAACAATTTTCTTACTTTCGTCATCAAGTTCATCAAATCCTAAAATTAAAATAACATCTTCTAAATCTTTATAGGTTTTTAAAATTCTTTTTGCTTCTACTATTGCATTAAAGTGAGCTTCTCCTATAATTTTAGCATCAACTGAATTTGATGAACTAGCAAGTGGATCAAAAGCAGGGAAGATGTTTTTTGCTGTTTGTGCTCTCGAAAGCACTAAATTACCATCTAAGTGGTTAAATACAGCAACAGCAGAAGGATCACTTATATCATCCATTGGTAAGAATACTGTTTGAAATGATGTAATCCCTGCATTTTCATTTTTAAATAAACGTTCTTGAACGTGAGCAACATCACTTTCAAGAGTAGATTGGTAACCACCAACTGATGGTTTTTTCCCAAGTGAAGCACTAACTTCGTTTTCTGCTTGCACAAAACGATAAATGTTATCTATAAATAATAAAACATCTTTTTTCTCTACATCTCTTAAGTATTCTGCAGCTGTTATTCCAATTGGCACAATTGACATCCTTGCACCTGGAGATTCATTCATCTTAGAAATATACATTGATGAATTTTGCATTAAATTGGAACTTTCTAGTTCGTTAAATAACTCAATTGCTTCTCTAGAACGTTCTCCAGAACCGATGAAAATGTTGGAAGTTGATTCACTATTTTTATTAACATTAAAAATGATTTCTTTCATTAAAACTGTTTTTCCAACTCCAGCTCCACCAAAAATCCCAAGTTTATAACCTTTAATAATTGGCATAAAGAAGTCGATAGCTTTAATTCCTGTTTCAATGATTTCAATTTTGGAATCAAGCACCCTTTCTTTATTAATAGTTGAATTCATTTCTACATATAAAGGATTTGTTTCACGGTCAGTTAATAAAGGTTTTCCATCAAAACTATAAATGTTGTTTTGAGCCAAAGAACTAACTGGAACCATAAAACTTTTTCCTGTATTAACAACAGTTTCTCCAAGGGAAATTTCTTTAGATAAATAAATGATAATTGCTCTTACTACTTTATTATTAACAAGTCTTTTAACTAATAAATATGTTTTGCCATCGTGTAAAGTTAAAATTGTGTTTAAAGTTGGTAGATTACCTTCTAAAAATTCAATTTCTACTACATCTGTTCAAAATTTAATTATTTTTCCATTCATAATTATCTATCTCCTGTTAATTCTAAAAGTGTATTCATTTCTTGTTCGCTAAAGTCAATAAATTTATGCTCTACTTCTATTTCTCAATTTAATTTTAATTTTTTAGCATATTGTAATAAAGCATATGAGAAGTAACTTTTGGTAATATTTTCATCATAAGGTTCGTTGTTAATAATTTTTTCAAAAATTTCTTTTGCATCTGGATTAGCATCAATTAGCACGTTTAAGAAGGTCATTGCTTTTTGTTCTTCTTTAATTCCTTTAAGAGTTCCTCATAAAATTAGTTTGGACATTAATAGAACAAATCTGTGTGAATAAAGTGAATAACCTCTTTGCATAAACATTTTATCAATCATTTTTCCTTTATATAAAAGGTTTGTGGTTTCTTTATTAAATTCATAATCAAGCATTGCTAATTTTAAATGTCTTTTATAAGCACGGAAAATCTTACCTATTTCTCCTGCTACTTTTGTAATTGTTCTTGATTGCACTGAACTACCTGTTCTGGATACAGATAAATCAATATCAATAGCTGGTAATCTACCACTACTAAATAAATCTGCACTTGTTACTAATTGACCATCAGTGATGGAAATTACATTAGATGAAATTAAACTTGTAATATCTCCATCTACTGTTTTTAAAATAGGTAATGCTGTAATTGTTTGACGTCCAACAAAAGAACCTGCTCTTTCGAGTAATGATGAGTGAGCAAAGAAAATATCTCCTGGCATCGCTTCTTTTCCAACTGGTTTATCAGTTAATAAAGCAATTTCTCTAATGATATTAGCATGTTTTGTTAAATCATCAAAGACAATTAAAACATCATCATATTGTGAAATGTTTTCAGCGTGAGCCATTCCAATGTAAGGTGCTAAATATTGTTGATAAGCACTTGTTGAAGGTGCATCAATAATAATAGTGTTGTCTAAAGCATCATATTCTTTTAAAGTTTCATAAAGTCTAGAAATATCTTCTCTTTTTTGTCCAATGGCAACATAAACACATTTAACATTGTTTTTTGCTTGGTTAATCATTGTATTAACAACAAGATGGGTTTTTCCTGTTTGACGATCTCCAATAATTAATTGTCTTTGTCCTTTTCCAATTGGAATAAGTAAATCGACAGAAATAATTCCAGTATAAAGTTGTTCATTTAAAGTTTTTACTGTCATTAAATTATGGGCATCACCAAAAATTTTGCTCTTTCTTGAAAAAGAGTTTCCTTCAATTTTTCTTTTGGAAGGAAAAATTTCGTTTCCGTGAATATCTAAAATTTTTCCAAAATGAGAATAAGAAGTTTCGATTTCGTTTTCAATTTTTACTTCTACAATTTCTTGACCTATTTTAAGTTTTTCTAAAACATTATTATCAACTAATAAAAATGCTCTAGTATCTGTAGCACTTACAACCATCATTCTTGCTTCTGGAAATTCTTCTGTTGTAAAATTTTGTCTTTGTTTATATTCATAATCACCAGTTACTTCAACTATATAATCAAAAATAGCTGTAATTATTGGGTTTTTCTTTTGCATGTTATATTCCTCCTATAGTTCCAAATAAAATTAATGCAAGAGCAAATACGATAACAATAGTTGATAAAATAATTATTGCAATATTTGCTTTTAAAGTTGATTTATTACCTTTAGTTTTTGAATTTAATTGGTTTGCACTTGCAAGAGCAACTGCTCCTAATCCTGCTGTACCTAAAATAGTTCCTATTACTGTTAAAAATAAGTTTTGTGATTTAAATTCTTGTTGTAATAATTTGTTAGCATTTGTATATTCGCTATTAAAGTTTTTAGAGTTTTCTTCTTTATTTTTCTCATCTGTTTCTGGTTTTTCGTCTTTTAAGAAACTTTTGACGATGTTAAATTGTTTTGCTATTTTACTTAGTAAAGCTAAATATTCTTCATATCACTTAATGGTATTAAAAGTTTTAGCTCCTGCGTGTTTTTTAATAACAGAAATGTCTTTTCTCATATTTTCAAAAAGTTTATTGATAATATCTGTATTGGCGTGATATTTTTGGAATTTATCATTAACTTTTTTTAGTAGTTCTGGTTGATTTTTTAATAACTGTTCGTATCTTAATAACTCTTTTTCGTAACCTTCAGGAAGAATTGAATAAAATTCTCTAAACTGAATTCTTGAAGTTTTAAGTGAAGAAATTAATTGTACATCTAGTAAATTAAGTCCATCTTCAATTACTGAAGCATTATTTAAATTGTTACTTTTATTTAACTCAACACTAATTGGTGAAAGGATTTGTGATTGTTTATCAACAAAAGTTTTATTGTAATATAACTCTTGTGTAACAACATTAATCATTGTGAGTAACCTTGTTTTTAATTGATTACTTTCTAGGGCATCTACATCAATTTTTTCATCTAATTGTAGTGATTTATAAAGATTAACAAATATATTTCTTACTGATTTAACATATTCTTCATAAATTTTTTGAAAACCTTTATTTTTAGGTATTGTAATAAAGGTTTTATATAACCTTATGTATTCTGGTTTTACTAAGTCTTGAATTCTAATCGTTGCAATATAATTATCACTATTAGTATCTTTTTCTATTGCAATAACTTTATATTCAAAACGAGTATTGATTGGATTATTGAAGAAGAAGTAATTTTCACTAATTGGTTCTGCTTCAAATTCTGATGATATCTCTTCTGCAGTTTTATCTAAATTTTTAGTTAACACTTCAGGACCAAGAATTGGGAGTTTTTCAATATATTCTTTTGGATTATATGGTTTAACATCTACAATTTGGTCGCTTGGTTGTGAATCTACATCGTCAATTGTTGGGATTTCTGGAATAGAATTATCTGTTTGTTCTTTTTGTTTTTGATCTTCTTGCTGTTCATCATCTGTTTTATTTTGATCCAAATCAAAAGCAGTAAATCTATTTTCGTATTTGCTTTTAAAATAATCATCTCAAGTTGTAAAACCTTCTGGTGGTTTTGCAACAAGAGCACTTACTGTACTTCCATCACCTTTAGAAATAGTTTCTGGAGTAAATTCAATATCAGGAATGTCTTTTTCATTATAAAAGACATCTGTTATTCTTTCTTTTAAAGAATCATTATATTTTTTTAGATAATTATTTACTTCTGTACTTGTGTAAAAGTTAGATTCTTCTTTTTCAGCTTGTTGTTTTCCTTTTGTTCCTATTGCTTTAGTATAACTTGTATTGTCTGATGTTTCGTTAAAAATTACATTATCATATGTTTTTCCTTCAAAAGTTACTGTTCCACGTTTAAAATTGTCTTTTTGTGAAAAAACATTTGGGAAAGTTACATTTAACTTATTTCCATTAGGATCAGAAGCCATTTTTTCTTTATTTGCTTCAAGAAAATTTTTAAGAGTTTCTAAATAGTAGTTTTTCTTAGCTTTATCTTCAAAAGAAATTTTTTCATCCACTTTTAGTTTATTTTGCTCATCTGCTAAATTCTTAATAGCGATATCGACAGCTGTTTGTAGTCCGGTTTTAATTGCATCTTTAGCTATTTTAGCAAAAGTATCAAATTGTGGACTTTTTTGTTTTTTTGCAGCTGGTTTTTCTTTATCATTTGCTGTGCCATTTGTGCTTGAAGTTCCTGAATTAGGTTCAGGATCAGCACTTGCAAAAAAAGCAGCTGGAGTGATAACTAAAGGTAAGGCAAAAGTTGCTAATAATTTGTGTTTATCTTTATTATTCTTTTTCATTTTCACTTACCTTTCTTAAATTTATTTCTTTTATCACTTCTGCTTTATATAAAGTAAATATTAATTCTTTTTCTTTTATTGTGTTATCTAAATTAAAACTTAACTTATTCATTGATTTTGTAAAATCTAGTTCTTTTTTTAGATCTTTTATTAAGGAATTATCGTTATTTTTTGCAGTTGCTAATTTGAAAACTTCTTGTTCATTCAAAGAGTTAATAATTATTTCATTTTTTAAAATAATGAAATTTGCATTTTTTAAAAAAAGATATTTATCAGCTTTTGATTTTTCCTTTATTTTTATGAGAATTTGTTCAAAACAAGCAAGCGATTTTTTTTCAATTTCACTTCATTTAAATTCGTCTTTAAAATACAATTCTAAAGAACTATTTCAAACTTTCAAAATGGAATTATCAATAAAATTAATAGTAATGCTATATAAATTAGAATTAGTTTTCATTGCTTTCTCCTTTATTAAATACAGAGAAATTACCGTTATTTTTAGTTAGCATTATAATTTCTTCAATTTCATTTTCTCTTTTGATTTTGATAATTTTTCTTTTTGTAAATTTGATTTCTTTTTCTAAATCTTTTAGGATTTTATTAACTCTTACTAAGTTTAATTTAGCACTATAAAATAGTGATTCGATAATTAAAGATTGCACTACATTTTCAATATAAATATCAATACTATTTTGCACATATTCAGCAACATTTGGATAAATATTGAAATCAAATAAATCTTTTGGAAGATTTTTTTCATTTGTATTAATTAACTTATGCATTTCAAAATTTTCAATTGGTAAAATTGTGAAATAACTTTTGTAATTCTTATTTGAGTTTAAAACAAAATTCACTTTTTTGTATTTTTCTTGTTCATAGAGAAATTTAATTAAAGTGGAAATTGTTCTAATTTTTGTTGTGTCTTCAAGATCAAAACTTTTTAAAATGTTTAGATTATTACTTTTTAAAAATTCTTCTGCTTTTTTTCCAATAGCAAGAAAATCAATTTTTTTGGTTTTAGCATTTGCTAAAATCATTTTTTCATATCTAGAATAAGAGTCAGTAGAGTATTTTTGCTCTTCTTTTAAATAAATTCATAATTCTTTTTCTTTGATTATAGTATTTGAAAAAAGTCCTTTAATGGTTGATTTGAACTTGTTTTTTCCATTATCAATGATAAAAGGATTTTGAATGTTATATTTATCATTTAAATGTCTGATTGATTCTCTTGTTAAAAAGGCATTATCTATATAAAATTTAAGTTTTTGATTCAGTTTTACTATGGTTATTAATAGAATATTTTTCTCGCTGTTAGCTTTTAAATTAATTTTTTCTAAATTGTTCTTTTTTTGAACTATTTTTTTTAAATGCATATTATTTTGCTATTTGATTTGTGTAATCTTTTTTAAAAACTAATTTCATCTCTTTAGAATAAGAAGAAAAATAAATTATTATTCCAGGTAAAACTTCAACATAGAAATTTCTTTCCATTAAGCTATTAATTTCGTTGTTTAATTTGGTTAAAAAGTTTTCTTTAACTAAATTTTCATCATATCTTAAATCAAAGTGTTCAGTGTTTGAACTTATTTCTTTTACTAATATTGGAACAAGAAATTTTGGACTGAATTTTTTGTTTAAACCAAAAGAAATAATAAAATCTAAATAAACTAAATCATATTTTTTTACTAAAGCTTTAGTATAAATTGATTTATATTCTTTTATAACATCACTTTCAAAACTCAATCCTGTGCTAAGTAAAACTGATGACATCAATCTTGAATATGAAATAAATTTTTCAGAAGCTTCTATTTCTTTGTATTTTTGTTCTAAATCATAGAAAGGAAATAATAAAGCTTCTTGTTCTTTACTCAATTTGTTCTTTGGTTTTTTACTAAATAGTTTTTTCATTATTTACTCCCTTTCTTTTTAGGTGATTTATTGTGTTTTAAGATTTTTACTAATGTGATTCCAGAATCAATAAGTAGGCTAATTAAAAATGTTGATAAAATGGTAATTATAAAGATAATTAGAATTTCATTCATAGTAAAATCAATATTAAATGATGATAAAGCGTAATTTTGTCTTTCAATTAAAATAGTGTTTAGTGATGAAACAAAAAGTAATAAACTAATTGCTCCTAAAAAAACAAATGTTAATAAAATCATATAAAAACTTGTATTTTTAATGTAAATTAAATAAAAAAGTGAAATGATTGTCGAAATCACAACAGAAATTATTAAGATAATTGAATTAATAAGTAATTCTGTAGAAAATCTTGTTGCAATCATAACCGATATTCAAATTAAAAGTTGTACTACAACAAAATAAAATGATGGGTTAATTTTGCCTTTTGGTTTCAAGAAAGAAACAAAATTAGATGCAAAGTAAAGACTTGTAAATATTAAAATAAAGATAATTTGTACAATTAAAGCAATATAACTATTTTGCTTACTTGCAGAAATAACATCAGTATTTTTTTGTGTTGTAATTAAGATAAAGACAAATCAAATTATTAATGCAACTGCTGAACTTAAAAAGAGAATAATTTGACTTTTAAAATATAAATGGTTATATTCTCTTTTCAATAAAAACTGAATTTTTGGAAAGTTCATTCCTATTAATAAGATTGTTATAGTTAAAATAATAGCAATCATATAAATAATATTTAAGGATGTTTTAACTGAAAACAATTGTTCCATAAATAAATAAATTTGACTTTTATCTAAAATTAGCGCTGGTAAATCATTTTGTTGCTTTTCGATTAATAATCAAAAAATTGAGATATATCCAGCTACAAATAAAATTTGTGCGATTGTGGAAACAATAATTGAAGAAAGTTTATTATTACCAATTTTGTTTTTATTTTTCTTTGTAAAGTAAAAATAAAAGTAATTTGCTATATTTAAAATTGTAAGTGGAATTAATATAAATGTTAATCAAAAATGTTGATATACATTATTATCTGGTACATATTTATCTAAATTTGCATATGGATTAAAAACAAAAAATAATACAAAAGCTGCAATTGAAAATAAATAATAAAGAATGTACCAAGGAATATAAATTTTTATCAATTCTTTATGAAAAACTAAGTTTATATAGTTTTTTATAATCGAATAGAACAAGACAAAGAATAATAAAGAAACTTTTGATATTATTAAAAAATTATATTGTCTTGCAATTTGTAAAGAATTAAATGATAAAAAGTAATCTGCTCTTTCTGCTCTACCTAAAATTGTTGTATTATAGAATATTAAAATTAATAATAATCCAACAAAAATAGAACCTACTAAAGAATATTTCAGAACATCAAATAATCAATTATTTTTTGGTTTTGTTTTATATCTATTAATTATTTTCTGATTCTGTTGCTGTTGAACTGTTATCAAAAGTAAATCCCTCCTCTACGTGATCTAAACCTTGTGGGAACAAGTTGGTTTTGAAGTTTGTATCACTTCCATAAAGTTTTTTCATTTCTTCTCTGTATGATTTTTGTTGATCTTTTCCACCACCATAGATTAAGTCATATTGTGGTAAATGATATGCTTTATCCCCTGTTCCATAAGCACCTTTAAAATCATATCCTTCAGATCTAAAAGCTGCTGCTAATCCTGTTTTTGCTCCACTATTTGCTCCGTGGAATACAGCAACAAGTTCATTTTTGTCATTTCTAACAGATGAACCTGATGCTCCACCATAAGGAACATAATGTCTTGGACTATAAGCCAATCCTGAAGCTACTCATTGTTTTTTTTCTGAATCAGTGTATAAATCTTTTCCAAGTCTAGTTGCACTTATGAATTCATCAACTACTCCTGGTTTATCTGTAAATGTTCTATATCCAACTGAATAAGAAAGGTAATTTCCTTTTTTTGCTTTTTCACTGTCATTTGTTGTTACAGAGCCTTTTGGAAATAATTCACTATCTGCATTTACTCATAAACTAAAATCTCTTTTTCTACTTTTTATTTGATCTTCATCTTCATATTCTTTTAAGTAAAAATCTTGAAGAGCTAATGGATAACCTAAAATGTATAGACTATCACCTTTGTATTTTTCTAAATCTTGTTTTAATAAAGGAAAATCGATTTGTTTATAATCTTTTAGATATGATTTTTTTAAGAATTTTATATGATCTTCTTTTTTGTCTGCATAGTCATTTGTAAATAATTTTGCAAATTCTGATTTATCGTTAAATAAAGAATTGATTTTTGCTGAATCATATGATTTATTTCCGTATGTAATAGAAGAACCGTTTTGACCAACTGTTTGCTGTAGTTTTTCAAAATCCAATTCAATTACAGCAAAATCAATAAATTCTTTTTTATCTTTAAAAGTATTTTTTTGTGCATCTATTAAGTAGTCAGAAGGATCTTTTTTAAGAAAATCTTTACCTGAAAATACTACTTTAATAGGTCAATTATTTTTATTTGTAAGATCTAAAGGGAAACCAAAGCTTGTAAAGTTTTCATCAAATCCAAGTAATTTAAACACTGTTTGAATTCCTGTATCAGGATTTAAACGAGAAAAACTAATAGATGCTGTTTTATTAGTTAAAGCATCTGCAACGTGCACATTTGTTCCAAAATATCATTTTGTTGGATATTTGTTATCATCTTTTTTCTGAAAGTCCATAATTCACATAGTCCCAGAAGTTGGATGGAACACTTTTGCATCTTTTTCATCTTGATTATTAAAAGTTACATGGAATGTTTGTAAAGCAATTTTCTTATACATTTCGTTTGGTAAGTATCTTGGAATACCTACTATTTGATAAGGATCTCTTTTTGCTGCATCTAATCATGAAGGACCTTTAGTTACTTCTGGTTTATCATATATATCTAAACCTTTATATTCACCTTTATCATCATATGAAGGAAGTGTAAATCCTTTCATTAAAGAGTTGTCATAAGTATCGATTTTTGCTTCTTTTGCTTTTGCATCAAATTCTTTTTTCTTTTCTTCTGTTATTTTTAACTCTGGTCTATAATTCGCAGCATCAAAGTTGCCTGCACCTTGAGTTAATTGTAATTTTAGTGTTTTAACATATTCTTCGTTATCAATATTAAATCTTTCTTCTTGATTTGAAGTAACATATTTTTTCAAGAAAGTTACATTATCTGTTTTTTGTAAGTTAGTTGGAATTGAACCATCAGAACCAGCATTGTAAGGATTGCTTGCAAAACCATCAACCACCACTTCTTTAGTATATTTGATTTTAGGGTCGCTTTTTAGAGTGAATTCAAATACTATTGTTCCTTTACCAGTTCTATTGGAAATAGATAAACCTTCTTTATCTCTTTCTACTTTAAAGTTAGTTATAGAAGCAGATACTTTATCAGAATCTTTTCCACTTATTGTGAATTTAACATCTTCAAGAAAATCGTGTAAATCTGTAAAATATACATTTTTTCTGTCAGTTTTTGGGGGATTTTGTGTAAAAGATGTATATTGTATATTAACAGAATCAGCTACTGATTTTAAAAAAGTATTTTTTCTTTCTTCTGTATCTAATGGTAAATTATCATTTCCTCCGTTATTATCGCCAGGATTTGGTTTGCTTGTGTCATTACATGAAATGAATGCAAAAGAACTTATTCCTATTAATAATAAAGGCATAAAAATTTTTCTTTTTTTCATTTTGTCCTTCTTTCTTAGTTAAATTCAAAGTTTTCTGAACTTGAATATGCTACTCTTTTTCCGATATTTTGCATTTGTTTATAAAGCATTGTGTCATGTTCTCCAACATAAATTGTTGTATTGCTATTAAAGTTTCCATCGCTTCAATCTAAAAGAGTATTAAGGTTTCTTACTCCTTCTGGTGTTAATGAATTTACTCCATTTTTAGAAACAATTTTGATTTTAGATGTCTGACTTCCGTTAGAAAAACCAATTTTGCTTCTTGGCATTTGTGGTAATGTTTGATCTAAAATGTCAGCTCATTGTGCATTATTCAATTCATCAGCATCAATTTCAAAAGTATCACTATTGTTAAAAAACTTAATTCTTTTGAGTTTTCTAACTCCATTAGAAGAGTTGTGAATATCATAGAAGCGCATTCCACGCAATGATTTAATTGATGGTTCTCTACTAAAATCTAAACCAAGAGGATAACTGTTACCACCTTCATTGTGATCAGCATCAAATCCTGGACCAAAACTTCCTTGGAAAATCCCTTCATTATTTCTTACAAAATATGCCATTCTTAAACCATCATTAATTCTTGTTAAGTCTTTATAAACTGTTGGATTACTTCCTAAATCAGATTCTTCAAAAGATAGTGTATCAAATACGATTCTAGAAAATACTTTTACTCCATAACCATATTCTCTACTTACATTATAATCTAAAGTATTAACAAAAGCAACATTTCTTAAAGCTAAAGGATTAATACTTCATGAATCTGAATGCACATTTTTAGTTGTGTATAAAGATAATTCATCAATTTTTTTATTTTCTAAAGCAATAAGTGCTGATGTGTTATTTGTTTCAAAATATAACTCAAGTTGTGGCAAGTTATCTGGCAATGCTTTAAAAATATCATAAAATCTTTGGTTTGCATCTTTTGTTCCGATATTTTTAATTTTATAAGATGTTATTTCTAAACCGTTTTCTTTTGCTTGTCTTATAAATCCAAGAGTTTTAGCATAACCTTTGTTGTTGGATGCATCGATTTCTACTACTAAACCTTTATTTCTTTTTCCTTGAATAGGTTCATCTCTGGTGAGTTCACTAATTGTAAAACCATCACTTCTTGAAACGTTATAACTTGTGAATCGATAGTCTGATGTAACATCTCTTTTAGTTCATCCTGGATAAACTCCTTTTTGTACATCTTCTGGAGATCTACTTCATTGACTAGAATAACCAAATACTCTTTTCTCTGAATTATCTCTTTTTCTTGTTGCAACCACTCCATTTATTAAAGGTTCAAAAGAGTATGAATTTATTTCACCATTTGCATCGATATAAACATTTCTATTTTCTGGTTCAATAACATATCCTTTTCCAAGCATTGTTTCTACTGCTTGTGATGTTTTGGTGAATTTGTTTGGATCAATGTAAGAAATTATTCTTGCATATCTTTCGTTTTTATCTTTTAAAGCTTTTAATTCTGGGTATTTTTGTTTTCCTTCATCTGTTAAAAACTCCCTAACTTTATCACCATTTTCAATTAATCTTGAAAACTTATCAAAAAGCACTTTATAATAGTCTTCATTTAACTCTATATACCTTGAAATGCTAAACATATCAGAGTTTGGAGTTCTAAGTGAATCTCTTTCTTCTTGATTAAAAGTTCTTGTTAATGCTTTAATTGCACTTTTAGTATTTGCTGCTCTTATTTCATCTGTAACTTCTATTGAATTAATTTTGGGGGTTATATTAGCAACATAAGGAACTCTATTAGTAATTTTTTTAGCAACATCATCAGAATGAAGAATTCTTTCTCTTGGTCTCGTAACGTGAGCAACAATATCAGTATTCTCAAAATGAAGAATTTCAATATTTTTATCCTGTGGTTTTGGTTGAACTGGCTCCGGTTGTGGTGTTTCTACGGGTTTTTCCACTGGTTTTGGTTGCACAACTGGTTCTTCAATTACTACCGGTTGAACAGGTTCGGGTTTTGGGGGTTCTACAGGTTGTTCTGGCTGTTTTGGTTCTTCAGGAACAATTGCAGGCGGTTTTTGTGGTTCCTCTTTTGGTGTTTCAGGAGTAACCTTATTATCAACGTTGATATCAATTATCTTTGGATTTTCCGGTTCAGGATCATCTGGGGTTATTGGTTCAGGTTCTGGTTCAGGTTCTTTTTCTGGGGGTGGAGGTGGAGTTTGTTTTGGTGGTGAAACCAAAATTTTTTCTTCCGGTTTTTCGCTTGCGGGTGGTTTTAAAGGTTCTTCTGGTTCTTTTGGATTTTCACTAATAGTTATTTCTGGTTTTTTCTCCGGTTTTTTTATTTGTTTGACTTTTTGGTTGTTATCTCTATGAGAAAATAAACCATCTTTAAAATCTAAATTGGTTCCTGTATTAATAGAAATAATGTTGTCTTTTAATAATTTAGATCTTTCGGTTGAATTTGCAGAATCAGTAGTTGCTGCAAAATAGATACCCGCTCCTGTAACAGGTATTGTAATAGAAGTGGTTAAAATAGCAATTGTTTTTTTAACTTTGCTTTGTTTTAAAAAATTTCTCATTTTTACCCCCTAAATATGAAAAATGTTTTAATTTTATATTTTGATTATACTCCTATTTTTTTTTTTTTGTTAAAAAAGATAAAAATAAACAAAAATTCCTTTTTTTATAACTTTTTAAATCTTTTCGAAAAACAAAAATCTTTCCTATAAAAAGAAAGATTTTGTATTATTAATATGTAAATTCAGTAATCTTGTCGTTTTCAACAATTACGAATTTATCTCCTTTATTTGCACCATATGGTTTTAAAGCTTCTTTTGCTTTAGATGGGTTATTTTTGATTTCTTTAAATAATTTAATTGAATCTAATGATGTAAACACTGAAGAAGTAACTCCAAATCCACCAATCATTTTTTCATTATCTAAAATACCAATAATTGCTGTATTTGGTCTAAATTTAGCAACCATTTTTAATAGTTCCCCTGTTCTTGATAAAACAATTGCATATCTAATGTCTTTTTCTGCTGTTAAATGTGCAAGTTTATGAGCAATTTCTGCTCTTTTACCTGAAGAAGCTTTAGCAATAGTAGCTAATTGAACTCTATAGAATAATTTATTATAAAATTCTTTTTCAGCTCTTTTATTAATAGTTGACATAACTTGAACTGATTCTAATGGGTAGTTACCTTGTGCTGATTCCCCTGATAACATAGTAGCATCAGCTCCAAGTTCAGTTGCTCAATAAACGTCTGTTACTTCTGCTCTTGTAGGTTGTGGTGAATTTTCCATTGAATCTAACATTTGTGTAGCAACAATAACTGGTTTACCAGCTAATCTACATTTTCTAATAATATTTTTTTCGTGATATGGAACATCTTGATAAGGAATTTCTAAACCTAAATCTCCTCTAGCAATCATAATTCCATCTGATTCAGCAATGATTTCATCAATTCTTTCAATACCTACGTGTGATTCAATTTTTGAAATAATTTGAATGTGAGAACCACCATTATCATTTAATAATTTTCTCAATTCTTGTACGTTTGCTGCTGAGTTAACAAAAGATGCTGCTATGTAGTTTACACCTTTTTCAATACCAAATTTAACATCATTTATATCTTTTTCAGCTAAGAATGGTAATGAAAATTCAACACCTGGTAAATTAATTCTTTTATTTGATTTTAATTTGTGAGTGTTAACCATTTTAACAACAACTCTTCCTGGTTTAACAGTTTTAACAACTGATTGCAGTTTACCATCATCAAATAGAACTCTGTCACCTGCTTTTAAATCTTTATCCATTTCATATGAAACAGAAAATTGTTTTGCAGTTCCTTCAAAGTTTTTAAAATCATTTGCATTTGTTAAAATTGTTACTTCTGAATTCGCCTCAATAACTTGAGCTCCATCTTTCATTTTTCCAACTCTAATTTCTGGACCTTTTGTATCAAGTAAAATAGAAACTGGAATGTTTAACTCTTTAGTTATTTTTTTAGCATTTTCAAATTTTGCATTTTGTTCTTCAAAATCACCATGTGAAAAGTTTGCTCTAATTGTAGTAACTCCATTTTCAACAAGTTTTTTTAATAATTTATAGTCCTGAGTAGAAGGACCGATTGTAGCGATCAATTTTGATCTTTTATCTGTAATACTCATTTTTCTCCCTTGATTAAATTAAAACATCTTCTACATTTTACTATTTTTTTATTATTTTTATAAAAAATAAACTTTTTTATTCGTTGTAAATTTCAATAGAAATTAAAGAAAAATGATCATTTAAATTAAAAAAGTTAAAAAAGAATTGAAAAATTTCTGTTTTTTGATTTTTTATATTTTTTTAATTTAAGTCTGTTTTAATGAAAAAAGTGCAAAAAAACCGCTTTTTAAAGCGGTTTCTTCGCTTAGATAGAGAATTTTTAAATATCTCTAAATACCCGCACCTTGGCGGCTTTTTCCAATACATAATAATTGTAACATATTTTTACAAAAAATTTAAAATTTGTTTTATTTTTTTATCAAATAAACTATTAAAAGTAGTTTGAAGACCATTTTTGGTAATAAAAATATCAAATCTATATGGTAAACCGAATAAATTTTTTATTTTAAGTAAATATTTTAAATCAGAATAAAAAATGATTTTATTTATTTTTTTAAAATTTTTTAAAAATTCATCTTCTAGTTCTAATAAATAAAAATATTGTAAATTTTTTTGGTGAGCAATATGGTTTCTTAATTTTTGCAAAAAATTAAAAAATGCAGTTATTTTTGCCATTGATCAATTTTTAGGAAAAATTAAATTTATAAAATTATTATTTTTTCCAAATTCGCTTACTATTTTAAATAAAGAAATTAAAGTTCCTAATTCAAATTTTTCTATATCTCTTCAAATATAATTGCAATCTTTATATTTTTTTATTTTTTCCATTAAAAATTTAAATTCCTTTATTTCAAATGCTTTTTGTTGTAGTTTATATAATAAATTTTTCTTTTCTTTTTTTTGTAGATTTAATTTATGTAATATATTGTTTATACATATATTATTATTTAAACATTTATAATTAAGTTCAAATATTTCATTTTTACCATCAATAAAATATAAAAATTTATTTGTTTTAGTGTGATATTTAAAATAAATTTTTTTTCTTTCGTTTTCACTTATAATAAATTCAAAATTTTCTTTTGGCTTATAATTTTGCAAAAATATTTTTCAATTTTCGTCAACTTTTAATTTTTTTTCATCTTTATATATCTTCATACACATTGCTATATAATTGCTAATTTGACTTTTCAATTTTCCTTCTATTTCAAGAATTTTTTTAAATAATAAAATAGAAATTTTTTTATTATTTTCATTAATTTCTTTTAATAAATTAAATGAAAAATCTTCATAATATATATGTTTTTTCATTTTTGAATT
The DNA here is from genome assembly GCF_054343455.1 of Mycoplasma sp. 1012. Taxonomy (NCBI): domain Bacteria; kingdom Bacillati; phylum Mycoplasmatota; class Mollicutes; order Mycoplasmatales; family Mycoplasmataceae; genus Mycoplasma; species Mycoplasma sp. 1012. The sequence goes on along the minus strand of NZ_JBTGVG010000005.1, from coordinate 10,155 downwards.
AATAAATAATTGTTTAAAAATATTGTTTTTACTAATTTTATTTATAGATAAATTTTCTTTTCATTCATTTAAATTAAAATCTTCTGTTTTCTTTGCAAAAGCAATTTTATAAGGTGTTATAAATTGAATATAATTATTACTTTTTAAATACTCTTCAGCTGCCGTTTCATCTTCAATTTGCATTTTCTTTTCTTTTTTTAACCTTTGAACTTGTTGGTAGAAAGTTAAAAATACTTTTCTATTTGTTTCATTCATAATTTAATTATATTACTTTTAAATTTGTTTATTAAAAATCAGAAGCATAAACTTCTGATAAAAATAATATTTATATTTAGAATTAATTATTATTTAAAAGTTTAATATGAATTGTATTTTTATTAATTACTTCATTTTTAATTTCATTATTAGAGTTTGCACCTAAATAAATTGGTTTGATACCTAGTGCTATATCTAAAAAATTATTAAGACCATAAGATATTTTCTTCACATTTACAATTTCATATTCAAAATAATCTCTTGTTACAAGAGGATTATAAGTATCTTTTAAAATATTATAGCTATCATTTAAAAATCTAATTAAATTAGTTTTTTGCTCTAAATAAAGTAATTTTTCTTTGGAACTGCTTTTTTGATTAATTTCTTCTAGCATTTGATCAGCAGTTTCTTGTGTTGTGGATTTTATTCCATATCTTGCATTCATATTTTTATATTCACTTGAAGAAAATAATTGTGATTGCAATGATAAATAAGCAAATAAATCTTTAGAATTTTTATTTGTATATTGATTATAACCAGAAACTCATAATGGGGTTACTTGATTTGTATATTTATCTTCTGGTGAATGTTGATTAAATCAAAACATTAACTTATATTGCATCATCCCAAGTGGTGCATAACCAGTAGTTTTGTGTGGTTGATAAACATCTTCATCATCTTTATACTTTACAAAATATACTTTAAATTTATTTGTATCATAACTTGTAAGTACTTTATCAATATCTAAAAATTCAGCTAATTTTTGGTCATTTAGTTCAATAATAATTGAAGGTTTACCAAATGAAGAATCTAAATCATCTCTATTATTATATTTAGGATCGCTAAATGCTTCATCAAATTCTTTGGTTGATTTTCTTGAACCTTCTTTTGAAATTGATACTAAAGAATCAAATAAGTTTGTATTAGTTTTATTTTTATTAATTCAAGTTTGTGAATATAAATTACTTATATTTAATGTTTTGGATTTTGACTGTTCTGTACCACTTACTAATTTAAAAGTTAAGGTTAAAGTTCCATTTAATTCATCTTGGTTACTAAAACTATTTTCATCAAACTCAAAAGTGATATTATCATCGAATTTATTGATAGAAAGATTTGATAAATCAAAGAATTTAAATAAATTTTTTTCTTTTAATAATTCTGCTTTAATACCAGAAGCTCATCAATGTTTTTTTAACTCTAGATTTCGAATTTGATCGAAAAAACTATTTAATTGATCACTAGTTAATTGATTTTTATTTAATTTTGTTTCAATTGTTCTAAAAGAGTTGTTATCAACTTGATTAATGTGAATATTTCCTATTCCTAATATTTTATATGATGCTCCAAAATCTAAATTAGAGCTAAAAACATCTAATTGATTTGTTTGCTTATTTCATTGACTTTGTAAATTTATATAACTATTTGTTGAACCATTTTTTTCTACCACAACAATAGGATTTTGTTTAAAAATAAAGGAATTTTCTTTATTATCAGTATTTAAAGATAAACTGATTTTATGTTCATAGCTATGTTTATCAAATAAATAATTTATAGAATTAATTATATTATTTTTATTTTTTTCAATTTCTACTTGCACTTCATTTGTACCTTTATTGGCAGCAGAAATAAAAATAGGTTTATTATTTAAAGTAACTTTAGAAACTTTAAAATGTCCGCTTGGCATTTGAGCTAAATTTAATGTTCCAGCATAATTATTATTAGTTTTAGTTAAAGGTAAAACTCATAAACCACCATAATCACTTTCTATTGTTGCTTGAACATTTTCATTGCTTTGCTCTGTTAAATCTAATGATATATTTAAATTATTATTACTACTATTTAAATTAACATTTTGATATTTAATCCTATTAATGTGTGTATCAATTGTAAATTCTTTTCCTTCTTTTAAAGTAAAATCTACAGTACCATAGTTATCACTTTCAACTTCTTTTACTAATTGAAAAGACTTTAATAAATAATTTTTATTAGGACGTAATTCATAATATAATGAATCACCATCAGATTCTGGATCTTCACTTAATGGAATTCTAACATTATCAAGAGTTAATTGAGTTTTACTATTGTCTTTAAATGTAGATGTAAAATAAAGTTTTGTATCTTCGTTTGTTTCTTGATCTCTTAAAGTTGCAACAAAAAAATATTGTTGTCTTTTAAGTGGAAACATATCAGTTATTCCAAAATTTAATGAAAGTATATCTGAAAGATTTTCATTAATTTTATCTTCAATTTTATAATCAAGATTATTTAAAATTACAGGTCTTGTTCACTCTTTCGTTGTAAAGTTATATTCATTATTTCTAGAAGGTAAAGTTAATGCATGCCCATTTAACATAACATTAGAAAGTGTATATGTTGTATGAAAATCTAAATTGTCTACATTAATTTCCACAAAATTATTATCTAGATTATAATCATTTGATTTAGTTGAATTTCCATTAATAAATTCTAAGTCAAATTCATGATGATTAGAATCTACTAACTCATGTTCACTAAATTCAATTCTAATAGTTGCTGATGTTTCAGTTATATTTTTAAATATTACATTACTTACTGTAAAAGTATCTTCACTAACATCTTTTGATGTATTAAAACTTATTTTATTTTCTTCATTTAAAATGGCATTTTCATTATTTAAAATAAGTTCATTTAATTTATAATTTGTTTGTGGATTTAGATTTTCAAGAGTTAATAATAAATGATTATTTGCTAAATGTTTGAAATTTGATGTTGCTATTGTTGTTGTGGAATTTACTAAAAATTTTGCAGATAAATGACTTAATTCTTCATTAGTTAACTCTTTATTTAAAGTTAACTCAAGAACTGCAAAATTTTTACTTTTCGAAACTAATTTAACACTTTCTAGCATTAATTCATTTGTTGTAGTTCTAAAGCTTCTATTAGTTGACTTAATGTTTAAATCTTTATTATTATATTTAATTTTATTAATAGTATATACAGTATTTGGATTTAAATTATCTAAATGAAAATTATAGGAATTTGTTTGGGAATTAAAAGTAACTAAAATTGATTTATTATAATCACTTACTTCAACATTAAAAAGAGAAAGTTCAATATTTTCATTATTATTTAAATTAAAAGAAATATCTAAACTATTGTTTGAAATGTTAGTTGCTTCTAAAGTTTCTACTTCATAAATTTTCTGTTCTGCTGCTTTTTTAGTTGTAAAATTAAAATCTCTATTAACAGTTTCAAGTATTTCATCATTGAATTTGATATTATAAAATTTATATAAAGTTTGAGAACTTAAATTTCAAAGTTCAAAAGTTATAATAGTTTTATTATCTTTTTTTTCTAAATTTGAAGCAACAAAATCTATATCATTAAAAATGATTTTAAATTTTTCTTTATTAACAAATTTAGAATCATTAGAATTTATTGTTGCTTGAATTTTAGCATTTGTTTCATTTAATTCTAGTAATGAAATAGTTACATTTTCTGTATTTTTCTGTATATTTGATAAGTTATTTGATTTTTTTAAACCAAAAATAAGTCCTAATGAAGTTGCTGTTACTACTGTAGCAGCACCACCTAATATTATTAAAATTTTTTGTATCTTTTTATTTTTCATAAACACCTTTCTAAATACTTAAAATTTAAATTTTTAATTCTTACTTTATTATTATAAAACAATTTTATTTGGATCATTAATTTTTATTAAGATAACTAATTAAATATTAAAAATTATTGTTTGAAAATTTTTCTATATTAACTATTCAAAACTACAAAAATATATGTAATTATTTTTTAAAATTAACTTATTTTTTTAAAATGCTTAAAATGACAGCAAATTTCTTAATTATCCTAACACTTGAGAACAGGACTTATTAGGAAATTTAGGATTCTTTTATTCAGGATTAAATGGAAAAACTAAAGAAGATTTTGGGATTGGTGATTATAAATATATTGATTATTTAAATATATTTAATAATACGTTTGTAGATTTATCTGAATTAAAGAAAATAAAAAAAGATGACAAGCAAAATTTAGTACAAAAAGGTGATATATTTTTTACTATTTCATCTGAAATACCAGAAGAAGTAGCTATGTCATCAGTTTTGAATGAAAATACAGAAAAAACCTATTTAAACAGTTTTTGTACCGGTTTTAGATTGAATGAAAAAAATCGATTTTCTTTTGAATTTCTTGCTTATTTTTTTAGAAGTAAAAATTTTAGAAATAAATCATTAACTCTTGCTCAAGGAATTTCAAGATTTAACATAAGTAAAAACAGTTTAAAAAACATTGTTATTGAATTTCCAAATCAATTAAAAGAACAAACGAAAATAGCTAATTTATTTAGTTCTTTGGAAATGATCCTTTCACTTCACAAGCGTAAGTTTATTTTATTAGAAAACATTATACAATCATTACTGGATAAGATGTTTCCATCTCAAAATTCTATAATTTTCCCTTTAAAATTTGAAAAAGTGACTCACGCTTGAGAACAGGAAGTTTTTGAGAATTTATACGAAAAATCTTCAGAAAAAAATAATTTAAAGTTTGGTTTAAGTCATTTTATTTCCGTTGCGTCAAGCACTTATAAAACAGATATTAAAATTGATAATTTACAAACTATTTCTAATTACAATGTTTTTAGAAAAGGTGATATTGCTTTTGAAGGTCATACTAATTCAAAATATCCTTTTGGTAGATTTGTTGAAAATACAGTAGGAAACGGAATAATTTCAAATATATTTAGTGTTTTTAGACCAAAAACAAAATATGATTTAGAATACTGGAAATATGCAATAAATAATAATTCTATAATGTTAAAAGCTTTAAAAAATTCTTCAAAATCAGGAATTATGATGAATTCTTTAGATATTAAGGAATTAAATAGACAAATTATTGTTTTTCCTTCTTTAAGTGAGCAAACAAAAATAGCAAATTTGTTAGAAACCATCGATTCTGTCCTTTCACTTCACAAGCGTAAGTTTTAGAAATGAAAAAATTTTTATTTTAAGCTAATTTTTTATTTTTATAAAAAGCAAAAGTAAAATAATTTTATAAAGTAAAATACTAATTTTCTTTCAGGCGTGGGTGAAAAAGGGGAAAAATGAAGAAAAAATCAGATATTTTACTTTATAAATACTTTCAAAATTGAATATATGTATATAAAAAGGATTCAATTAGAAAAGTGAGTTTTAAAAAATATGAGTTAACATTAGATTGAATCATAAAGTTAGTTCCAAATTTAAAGTTAAATGAATTAGATAGATATGAATATCAAAAATTATTAAACGAATATGCTTTAACTCATGAAAAACAAACAACAATGGATTTCCATCATCATCTTAAAAGTTGCTTACTTGATGCATTGGATGATGGTTATTTAGAAACAGATCCAACTAGAAAAGTAGTTATTAAAGGAAAAGCACCTAGAGAAAAAAGACAAAAATATTTAAATCAATTTCAATTGCAATTGCTTTTAAAAACACTTAAATTAGACTCTAAATTAAACATGGATTGATTAATATTATTAATCGCTAAAACAGGTTTAAGATTTTCTGAAGCTATTGCGGTTACGCCTAAAGATTTTGATTTTGTTAAACAAACATTAAATGTTTCTAAAACTTGAAATTACAAAGAACATGGTGGCTTTTTACCAACCAAAAATAAGTCTTCAATTAGAAAAGTACAACTTGATTGAATGACTACTTCACAATTTGCTGGAATTATTAAAGATTTAGATCCAGATAAACCAATTTTTATATTTAAAGAAAAAATTTATAACTCAACAATAAATGATATTTTAATAAGAAGGTGCAAAAAAGCTAATGTGCCTCCAATTACAGTTCATGCCTTAAGACATACCCATGCATCAATTTTATTGTATGCTGGAGTATCTATCGCTTCCGTAGCAAGAAGATTAGGGCATGCAAGTATGAATACAACTGAAAGAATATATTTACACATAATTAATGAATTAGAAAATAAAGATATTGACTTAGTAATGAGATCAATATCTAGCTTAATTTAAACATAAGTTCACCCACGCAAAAAACACCCATTTTTTTGGGTGTTTTAATTTATTTTTTTGTTTTTGAGATCTTCTTTAAATTGTTTGTAGATTATATACAATTTACAGTCTTTATTTTTAGAAAGAATGTATTCTTTTAAAGACTGTTCATCTTTTATGATTTTTAGATACTTTTCTATAGTATCGATTCTTCCATTTTCTTTTCAACGACTTTCTTCTAAATCTCAAAGTTCATCAAAGACTTTGCTAATGTTTTCATCTTGATCAATAAGATAGGTTGCTTTAAATTTAGATTTATCATCATTAAGTTCTTTATTTTTTAAGAAATTTAAATATTGTTTTAAACCACCAAATTGTGAGTAAATTTCTTCAATTATAGTTTTACCATCACTAATATCTGCATCAATTTGCAGAAGAAGTTTTCTTGTATCTGCATCAACTTGTGCCAGTTTTTGATGAAATTCTTTTTCACTTCACTCGTTTATAGGTGCTTTTAATTCTGCAACTTTCCCTTTATATGTAAAGTGAACTTCAAAGAAATGAATGTCAATCATCTGAGTGTTTAAAGTTCTTTCTGACATTCAATCTAAATCAAAATCACTTATTGTTTCATCTATTTCGTCTTTTTCTTTATTGTCTCTAAGAGCATTTAAATCGATTTCCTTAAATCTTAATTTAAGTTTATTAATATCTTCTTCATTAAAGACATTTGAAAGTTCTTTATAAGGTTCTTTTCTTAAAAGTGATAAAGAAGTAAGTGTTTTTTCTAGTTTAGTAAAATTACCAACAAATCTTTTTTGTTGTTCCTTAAGAATGTGGTTTTCAGATTTAGGATCATATTTTGGCACTTCTTCAAAGTTTGGATAATTTCAGTTATTAAAGATAACTTCAATTTCTTGATAATATTTTTGAGCATTACTTATTAGTATTTTACTTGAATCTGCTTCAATATCAACATTATTAACTCCTGAATAAATCTCAAGCGCTCTTTGAAGATTAGATTTCATGGTTCCAGGTTCTCTGTAAAAATAGATAGAACCAAATGGTTTATCATTTGCATTTTCTAGTCTATTTGTTCTAGACATTGATTGAATTAAATGTTCATTTTCCTGTATTTTATCGAAAAAAACGGTGTTAATATACTTGGAATCATATCCTGTTAGCATTTGATTTACAACAATCAATAAATCAAGAATTACTGTTGGATATTTATTTCCTTCTATAATTTGTCTTTCTTTAAAAATTTTAGAAATTACACTTTTGAAGTTTTCATCAAGATTAGCAGTGGTTACTTTTGGATTATCTTTAAAATCTTGTTCAAAAGTATCATAAATATTTTTAATTTCTTCTAGTTTAGAAAAGTTTTTTGCTTCTTCTTCTGAAACAGCATCGATATTTTTGTCAAATAAAGCAGTTACATTAAAGTTTGCTAATTCCGGAACTGATTTTTTAGCTTCTTGGAATAATTTAAAATATTTGATAGCGTCATCGATTTTTTTAGTAGCTAAAATCGCACTATATCTTCTGTTATTACTTGTACTAATTCAGTGTTCCAAAATATCTTTAACTACTACTTTTTTAAAATTATCATTATCGTAGTAATCGTTGTTTTTTAATCATCTTTCAATTTTAATAATATCTTCTGGAATACTTAAATTATTTTTTTGATTTAATAAATTATAAATTTCTAAATCACTTGAGTTGAATCTTCCTTGATTTGCCCAAGTAGAAAGTTTATATTTTATTTTTGTACTATCAACTTCAATTTCTTCACCATAATGATTACATTGAATTTTATAAAAATATTCTAAAAGCATATTTTCAAAATTTATATAATTATTACTAAATCTTAAAACATTTCCATCTTCTAAACCATTAATAATGGTGTATTTATGAAGTAATGGTCCAAATACTTGTTCGGTAGTTAATTCATTTTTTTGATTAACTCAGTGAATTGGAGTTCCTGTAAATCCAATGAAAATAGCATTTTCAAATTGACTTTGAATCTTATTCATCATTTGACCATAGCTACTTCTATGTGCTTCATCAAAAATTAAAGCAATTTTTTCTTCTGGCTTGAAGTAATTTTTTCTTAATTGAGATAGTTTTTGAATAGAAGTAATAAAAATTGTTTTAAATAAACCGCTGTTTCTTGCTGTTTCTTTTAATTTTTCTTCTAGATCTTTAATTCCATAAGTATTTATAATTTTGATTTTATCTTTATTTGTTTTTGAAAATTCACTAAACTCTGTAAAACTCTGTTCATTTAAATCGATTCTATCAACTACAAAAACAACAGTAGAAACCATTTCTCTTTTTAAAAGTAGACTTGCTGTTTGAAAACTTGTTAAAGTTTTACCAGAACCTGTTGTATGTCAAATAAATCCACATTTATTTTCGTTTTTGTATTTAATTTCATTGATCTTATCAAGAATTGCTTTAATAGCATAAAATTGATAACTTCTAGTGATTAATAATTTATTGTCTTTAATTATTGTTCCGTTAGAAATTAAGTTATGTGCTTCTGGGATTTTGAAAAATAAGTTAATTATTTTATCAATATCATTAACTATTTGATTATCTTTATTTTTTCAATATCTAAAGTCTTTAATGTTGAAATTGCTAAAATCATCAACAATTGAAGTATATTCCATATTATTTGGAGTTAGTGCTACAAGCACTTGTACAAATTTAAGTAATCCTGTGGAAAATACCCCATTTTTCCCGTATTGAATTAATTGCTTTTTAGCATCTTCAATACCAATATTTGCTGTTTTTAACTCTAAACAAAATAGTGGTAAACCATTTATTAATAGTAAAACATCAATTCTTCTTTCTCTTTGAGCAGAAACAGAAACTTGTCTTGCTGTTTGATAAATAGTATTTCCTGCTTTTATTTCTGTATTACTAAATATTTTTAAATAAATCAAACCTTTTTTATCTTCTGCACTTAAATTTGGATTTGTTCTTTGAAAAGGGATTGACTCACCTTGAAGTAAACTATGAATTTCAACAACTTTATTTGCTGAATTAAAGATTTTTGCTTTAATTTCTTCAAATTCTTCATCATCTAAAGGCACATTATTAAGAGTTGCTTTATTAAGTTCAAAAAGAATATTTCTTCAGTTTTGTTCTAATTCTTTTTCACTAATTCCATCAAGTGTATCGCTTATCTGTGAATTTTCAATACTTTGATTTTTTCAACCATAGTTTTTTAACTTAATTAATAAAGATTTTTCAAATTCTAATTCTTTGTGTTCCATTAAACAAACATCCTTTCTAAGAGTTTTTCTTTTATTTTTTCTAATGCTGTTAACTTACGCTTGTGAAGTGAAAGGAGAGAGTCTATTAAAGTAAAAAGTTTACCTACTAAAATATTTTCTTTATTTTCTTTTGATTTAAAAATTATTTCTGAATTAACAATTTCTGAACTTAAATTAGGCTGTGTTCCGGTAGATAAAACTTTATTTCAATGTTTTTTGAAATTTTTATAAGTTAAATTATAGAAGTAAAAATCTAATAAATCTTTTTCTTTTAAAATAATACTAAAAATTGCTTGACTAGTTGCTAAATTTACTTTATTTATAGTGATTTTACCTATAGACGCATAAATTGATAAGTTTAAAGAATCTTTAGGAACTAATCATGCACTTGAGTTATTAATACCATCTTCAGAAATATGTTTTTCTGTTTCAGTTAAATATTTTTCAGAATTTGTTATATCTTTAATAGTTAAAAAAGGAATTTTACCATTATAAAATTTTTTATTTGTAGTTAAAGGAGTTCCTCCTGTCTTTCCAAAAGTATATAAATTCTCCAAAATGTCCTGTTCTCAAGCGTGAGTAAATTCTTTGAATCTTATACTTGGAATGTTT
>NZ_JBTGVG010000004.1:0-46445 GCF_054343455.1 Mycoplasma sp. 1012 | reverse complement strand
GTCCCATACTTTAAATTTTACTTTAAAGTGGTGCACTTGATCTTACAATTAAGCAGGACATAAATTTGGTTTCTTACCAAAGTTATGTTCTTGTTTATATAGAAATGTTTTTTATGTTTAAAACTGGAAATGTTTTTACAAAGTAAAATAAAATTTTAAAACTTTTAATAAATCTTTAACTTTACAAATATAATTAAATTTTCGCCTTTTAAGTTTTTAAAAAAGCAGTTTTCTTATATAATTAAAATTAATATGGAAACTTCAATGTATAAATCACTAATTTCAATTAAAGAAAAATATAATGAATTAAATAAAATTTTATTAGATGAAAAAACAATGAGTGATATAAAAAAATACACTCAAATTGTTAAAGAAATTTCTTCAATCAAAGACATAGTAGAAACATTTGACAAATATTTAGCATTTGAAAACACTATAAAAGAAGCTAAATTTCTTCTTGCAGAAAAAGATGCAGAAATTATTGCTTTTGCTAAATCTGAAATAACAAACTGTGAAGAGCAAATGCCTATTTTAGAAAAAGAACTTATTATTTTATTATTGCCAAAAGATGAAAATGATGAAAGAAACGTTATTATGGAAATAAGAGGGGCAGCTGGCGGCGATGAAGCAAACATTTTTGCTGGTGACCTTTTTAAAATGTACAATAAATGAGCTGATTCAAATGATATGACAGTAAAGGTTCTTGATTCTACATTTGCTGTAGCTGGAGGTTTTACTCAAATAGTTTTTTCAATTAGTGGTGAAAAAGCATATTCAAAACTTAAGTTTGAGTCAGGAGTTCATAGGGTTCAAAGAATTCCAGAAACTGAAACTCAAGGTAGAGTTCACACTTCAACTGCAACAGTTACTGTAATGCCTGAAGCAGATGAAGATGTTGAAATTGAAATTAATCCAAGTGATATTAGAGTAGATACTTTTAGATCTTCTGGTGCAGGTGGTCAATCTGTTAATACAACAGATTCTGCTGTAAGAATAATACACATTCCTACAGGTGTTATTGCTACTTCTCAAGATGGAAGAAGCCAAATAGCCAACAGAGAATTAGCAATGAAAATTTTAAAATCAAGACTTTATGACTTAGAAATTAGAAAAAAACAAGAAGTAGAAGGTGCTTTTAGAAAATTAGCCGGTTCTGGTGCAAGAAGTGAAAAAATAAGAACTTATAATTATCCACAAGATAGAATAACAGATCATAGAATTGGTTTTTCTACATCTTTAAAAAATGTTGTAGCAGGTCAATTAAATCCAATTATCGAAGCTTTATTAGCGGAAGAACAAGCAGAAAAGATTCAAAATGCAGGACTTGAATAAAAGAAGAGAAGCTTTATTACGAGAAAAAATAAGAAATAATTTACCATTAATAATTACTAATGAAGAAGAAAATAAATTAAAAACTTCAATGCCTATTCAACAAATTATTGGTTTTGTTCAAATGGACAGACTAAAATTTTTAATTACAGAAGATAAGGTTTTAATCCCAAGATATGAAACAGAAGAAGTTATTAATGAATCTTTAAAATTTTTGAATAAAAATTCTAAAGTTTTAGATATGTGTGCAGGTTCTGGCTTTATAGGATTAACTATTTTTGATAAGATAGGTTGTGAAGTAACTTTAGTTGATAATGATGAAAAAGCAATAAGTAAAATTTTGACTAATATAAAGGAAAATCACTTATTTTCGTCAAAAATTAAAGTAATTAAATCTAATCTATTTAAAAAATTAGATTCCAATCAAAAGTATGATTTAATTATTTCTAATCCCCCATATATACCTGAAAATATAAAACTGGATCACTCTGTTTTAGAATGAGAAAATCACAATGCATTATTTGCAAAAGAAGATGGAAATTACTTTTATAAAAAAATTATTAATGATGGTAAATCTTTTTTAAAAAAGGAAGGAATTCTTATATTTGAAATTTCAGATTGAAATTTAGATTATTTTAAGTCTCTTGAAAATTTAAATATAGAAATAAAAAAAGATATTAATCAAAAAAACAGAATAGTTATAATTAAAAAAGGAGAAAAATGATAGCTTATATAATAACTTTCTTAGCAATTCTTTTAGCAACAATTTTAACAATTTCAATCACTTTTATTAGATATAAGAACATAATTAATTTAAAAAATGTAGATTTAAAATTATGAAAAAAATTTCTTATTACAAATAAAAAAATTTCTTATTTTGATATTATCTATTTATTTTTTGAAATTATTTGTTTAATATTTGGAATAGGTTTTTTGATTATTGATTTTTTTAATTCTAAAACTTTTAATATCAATGTTATATTATTTATTGTTTCTATTGCTTATATTTTGTTTTTAACTTTTATTTCATTTATAGTTTATAAAATAAAATTAAAAAAAGAAAAGAAAAAAGCAAACTGAGATCAAATTGAAGTAAATCAAAATGACTTAGTTTATTTTGAAAAATATTTAAGTAAAGATTTTTATTTTGAAGAAAATGAAGTCGTTGAATTTTACAAAAAAGAGGAAAATATTTCTTTTAAACTTTTAAATTATATAGATCAAAACAAAATAGATTTTAATGAAAAAATAAAAGATGAAAAAGAAAAATTTATTAATATAATAACTTGTACTTTTTGATTTTATAATAGACTATACTTTGGAAAATCTTACATAAAAGTTAATGATACAAAAATTTATAAAAATGATAAAGATTTTTATCCTTTTATTCTTTGATATTCAATAAATTTTTATTTAAATAAGAATTGAAATAATTAAACAAAATTAGCAAACTTTCAAAAAGGAAGTTTGCTTTTATCTTGAAAATAAATAAAGAAGTTTTATTGCATTTATTCAATTTTTAAAAAAATAAAATATAATTATTTATAAATTAATAACTAAGGAGAAACAATGAAAAAAATAAGAACTAGATATGCACCAAGTCCAACAGGATATCTCCATATAGGTGGAGCAAGAACAGCTTTATTTTCATACTTATTTGCTAAGCATTATAGTGGAGAATTTGTTTTAAGAATTGAAGATACTGATGTTTCGAGAAATGTTGAAGGAGGAGAAGAATCACAATTAAATAATCTGAAATGATTAGGTATTATTCCAGATGAATCACCAATAAATCCTAATTCAAAATACGGAAAATACAGACAAAGTGAAAAACTTGATAGATACAATGAATTAGTAGATTGATTAATTTCTAAAAACCTTGCTTATAAAGCATATGATACTTCAGAAGAGTTAGATAAACAAAGACAAGAACAAGAAAAACAAGGGATTTTCAGCTTTAGATACGATAGAAATTGGCTAAAAATTTCTGAAGAAGAAAAAGAAACAAGAGATAAAAATAAAGAATATTCAGTAAGATTAGCTCTTAAACCTAACAAAGATTACGCTTGAAATGATATTGTAAGAGGACAAATTTCTGTAAATTCAAACGATATTGGTGATTGAGTAATAAAAAAATCTGATGGATTTCCAACTTATAATTTTGCAGTTGTAGTTGATGATCATGATATGGAAATCACCCATGTTTTAAGAGGTGAAGAACATATTACAAATACACCTAAACAACTTGCGGTATATGATGCTTTTGGTTGAGAAACACCAAAATTTGGACACTTAACAATAATTACTAATATGGAAGGAAAAAAACTTTCTAAAAGAGATTTAAGTTTAAAACAGTTTATTGAAGATTATAAAAATGAAGGTTATATTTCTGAAGCTATTTTTAACTTCTTAGCATTACTTGGATGAACAAGTGAAGATGCACAGGAAATCTTAAGTCACAAAGAATTAATTGAAAAATTTGATGAAAATAGATTGTCTAAATCTCCTTCAAAATTTGATATTAAGAAAATGGAATGATTTTCTAAACAATATATGAAAAATCAAAGCAACACTATTTTAAAAGAACAATTACAACTAAATAGTGATTCTGATTGAAATGAATTATTTGTAGAAACATATAAACAAAGTGCTGCTACTTTAAATGAAATTAAAAATAATTTAAGAATTTACAAGTTTCCAAAAGATTTAACAGAAACATTTATAAAGGAAAACCCTATAAATTTAGAAGTTATTTTTGTTTTTTACAGTCATTTAAATAATTTAAATTTTTCAATTGATAATATTCAAAAAGCAATAGATTTAACAAAAGAACAAACAAAATTATCTGGAAAGAATTTATTTTTACCAATTAGAATTGCTTCCACTCTTGAACAACATGGACCAGAATTAGCAAAAAGTATTTATTTATTTGGAGAAAACATTATTAAAGAGAGATTGAAAAAATGACTATAAAATTTGTTTCAACAATTATCAAGGATGATGATAAAAAAGTAATTGAATTTATTTCTCCTTTAGAATTAGATAAATGAGAAGAATTTGATGCATTTATTTTTAAAGATCCAAATACAAATATTGCTATAAGAATTGAAGTTTCAAAAAACAAAGTTAATATTTTTCAAAGTCATGCAACTGTTAATTTAGAGTTAAATAAAGAAAAAGTATGTCCTTTTAAAACTGAATATGGTGAGTTAGATTTCATTTATAAAATGACAAAATTAGAAAGAGAAGAAAATTTTATTTCCTTTTATTACGATTTATTTTCTGCTAAAGAAGAATACATTTCAAGTTTTCAAATAGAATTATTTATAAATAGATAAAATGAAAAAATGAATTAAATGATTTTCTTTTCTTTCTTTACCTTTAGTTTTTACTTCATGTGGTTCAAAACAAACACATCAAGAACCTATTACAAAACAGACACAACAGGAACAACCGTCAAAAGAGAATATTAACTCTTCTATTCCAAGTAACGATGAAAAAGGACAAAAAGAATACAAAAAAAATAATGATTTAAACAAAAAAACAGATAATAATCAAGAATTATGATTTGATAAAATAAGAATTGGTCATTGAAATATTTTAAATCACACTGGAAAACAAGATTGAAAAAATGAAGCAATAGCAAAAATTATTAATCATGAAAATCTTTCCTTAGTTGGTTTAACTGAAGTTACAATTGATAATGAAAATAATGAACTTGCTGTTTCTAAAATAATTGAAAAATTAAAAGAATATGATCCTGATGGAGATTGAAAATATTTATTAAGTCCTAAATTATTTGGTAAAGGTAAAGAATCACAGCAAGAATATATAGGTATAGTTTATAAAAATAAATTTTTAGAACCAATTCCATTTGCTGGATATCAAAACAATAAAAACCCTTATTTAGGAATTCCTTATCCAAACCCAGAATTTACTTCTTACTTTAATAAAAAAGAAAAAACCGTTTATGCAAGACCGCCATATGGAGCACATTTTAGAGTTAAAAATCAAAAACATAATGATTTTACCGTAGTATTCTCTCACTTTGATTCTCCAGGACAAAAAAGAGGTGTTGAACCAGCAGCGAGCGGTTATTCCGGTCAAGGTCAATTTGAAATAAATGAAGCTAAAGAGTTAAAAAATGTTTTAAATTGATTTGATTTACAAGATGGCAAAAATAACGATATTTTCTTTATGGGAGATACAAATATAAAGGAAAATAACGGAGCAAAAGCATTTGATTTAACAATTAAAGCAGGTTATAAAACATTACTTGATTGAAATTTAGAAACAAGTCTTGGCAGATCTCGACAATGATCAGAACCATATGATAAAATCCTTTATAAAGGTGATTTAAAAACTTCTAACGCTCAAAGATTTGATATATTTTCTGTCTTTAAAAAAAATATTATTGAAGAAAAAGAATGAAAGAAAAAAGTTGATAAAAAACCTTCAAAGGATAACTTACAAAATTGAATTTTAAAAATTAGCGATCACACCTTAGTTTATACAGATTTAGATGTATCAAAAGATGACATAGACGAATAATAATATACAAAATTTTAGCACTCTAATATAAAATGTGCTAAAATTTTATTTATGAAAAAAAGAGATTATTATGAAGTATTAGAAATAAATAAAAACGCAACAGATAAAGAAATAAAAATAGCTTATAGAAAATTAGCTATGAAATATCACCCAGATAAAAATAAAGAAACAGATGCAGAAGAGAAATTTAAAGAAGTAAATGAAGCATATGAAGTTTTATCAAATCCAGAAAAAAGAGCACAATATGATCAATATGGTCATGATGCTTTTGATCCAAATGCACAAGCAGGCTTTGGTGGATTTGGAAATTTTGGTGGATTCAGTGGATTCAGTGACTTTTTTGGAGATATTTTTGGTGGATTTGGCAGAAGAAAATCAAGAGAAAATTATCCAGAAGACGGTTCGGATTATAAAATTGAATATTCAATAAGTTTTCTTGAATCAATTTTAGGAACAAGCATAAAGAGAAAATTTGATAAATATAGCACATGTAATAATTGTCATGGTAGTGGAGCAAATTCTACAGCAGATATTAAGCAATGTAGTACTTGTGGTGGAACAGGAAGCGTTACAAAAGTTATTAAAACACCTTTTGGAGCAATTCAAAATAGTGCAACTTGTTCTGATTGTTCTGGTAAAGGAAAAAGAATTCAAAAATTATGTAAATTATGTTCTGGTAAAGGAATTATAAAAGAAAGTAAAGAGTTGACAGTTTCTATCCCTGCAGGTATTAAAGAAGGGCAATCTGTAGTTTTAAATGGATATGGTGGTCCTGGATTAAATGGTGGGCAAAATGGAGATTTATATATAGAAATAACTGTTAGAGATCATACGCATTACACAAGAGTTGGTGATGATATTCATTTAACTGTGCCAGTTTCTGTAATTGATATTATTTCTGAAAATCTTATCACAATTCCAACACCATATGGAAATGAAGAGATTAGAATGAATAATTCTTATAAATCAGGTGATGTATTAACTGTAAAAAATAAAGGCTCTAAAAATCCAAAAAATAATTCTTATGGAAACTTAAAAATTCACTTACAATTATATGTTCCAAAATTATCAAATTCAGAGAAAAAAGCAATGGAATCAATTTTTTCAGGTGTAAAAGATGATCGAAAAAATAAATGATTGAAAGATTTTGATTAATGAATGAAATTGACAAATATAAAGATGTATTTATTACTACAACCGATACAGTTGTTGGTATAGGAATTCCTGTCAAAACAAAAAAAATAGATCTTTTATATGAACTTAAACAAAGAGATATAAATAAAAAAATAATAATTTTAGTTGCTTCTATAGACCAAGCAAGAGAATTTCAAGAATGAAATTCACAAGCAGAGGAATTGGCTAAGAAATTTTGACCTGGAAATATAACTTTAATTGTTAATAATCAAGGTTTTAGAATGCCAAATCAAAAAGGATTACAGGCGTTTTTGGAAAAAACTGGTCCTTGCTGAGTAACAAGTGCAAATATTTCTGGTCAAAAAAATTTAACCCTAAAAGAAGCACAAAAAGTTTTTAATAAAATAAAACAAGTTTATAATTTTGGAGAAGGAAGCAACGAACCTTCACAAATTATAAAAGTAGAAACATTGGAAAGATTAAGATAGTATGGAAAAAATTAGAGTAGCATTCGCAAGCGATCATGCTGGTTATGATTTAAAAGTAAAAGTTTTAGAATATGTAAAATCCAAAGGATATGAAGTGGAAGATTTAGGTCCTTTTAACGGAGTAGAATCAGTATCCTATGCTACATATGGTAAAAAACTTGGAAAATATTTACAAAGCAAAAAAGCAGATATTGGAATGGGTTTTTGTGGAACAGGACTAGGAATTTCATATGCTTTAAATAGATTCAAAGGAGTTAGAGCAGCAAGAATTACAAATGTTAATGATGCTTATTTAGCAAAATTACACAATAACGCAAATGCAATCGCTTTAAGTGGTAGATTTACAACTTTTGAAGAAGCAAAAAAAATGGTCGATGAGTATTTTGAAACTAAATACGAAGGCGGAAGACATCAAGCAAGAATTGATGAGTTAGATAAATTAGACTAAATTTTAATTTAAAAAAGCAAAATATGGTAAAATTTCAATTGCAATATTTATATTGCCTTAGTGGAAGAGAAATCGTTATTACCACCAAGAGAAAGAAAGGAAGCTCGCAATGGCAAAAGAAATAGTTCGTGTTGCTAAATTGCAATTTAATGCTGGACAAGCTAAACCTGGTCCTGCATTAGCTGGTTTAGGTATTGTTATGCCTGAATTTACAAAGCAATTTAACGATCAAACAAGAGATAGAGGGAGCGAACCAGTTCCTGTAGCTATCACAATATATAAAGATAAATCATTTGATTTTAAATTATTCACTTCACCTGCTTCATATAAAATTAAACAAGCAGCAAAAATTCAATCAGGTTCTTCAAATTCTAAAACTAAAATTGTTGCTACAATTACTTTAGAACAATTAAAAGAAATAGCACAATACAAATTAGTTGATTTAAACACAGACTCATTAGATAAAGCTATGCAAACAATCGCAGGAACAGCTAAAAATATGGGTGTTTTAGTTGAAGGTTGAGACGATGTTGTAGCTGCTAAAAAAGAAGCTGAAAAACAAGCTAAAGCAAATGCAAAAGCTGCTGCTTCAGCTGCTAAACTAGAAGAAGATGCAAAAGCTGCTGCAGAAAATAAAGGTTTTGTAGATGCAGAAGTTATAAAAGAAAAACAAGAAAGTGAAGAAAACTAATATGAGAAAAATTGGTAAAAAACTTCAATCTGCAAGAGAACTTGTAGAAAAAGATAAAGTTTATTCTTTAGAAGATGCAATGGAGTTAGTAAAGAAAACTTCATATGCAAAATTTGATGCATCAGTAGATTTAGCAATTAGATTAAATTTAGATACAAGAAAAGCAGATCAACAATTAAGAGGGGCTGTTGTATTACCTAACGGAACAGGAAAAAATATTAGAGTTTTAGTAGCAACAGATAATCCCGATATGCAAAAATCTTCAAAAGAAGCAGGAGCCGATTTAGTTTATACAACAGGTGAATTAGAAGAAGCTTTAAAAAATGATGTATTTGACTTTGATGTAATGGTAGTTGATCCAAAAATGATGCCTGTTTTAGGTAAATATGGTAAAAAACTTGGACCAAAAGGATTAATGCCTAACCCAAAAACTGGAACAGTTACTCCTACACCTTCAAAAGCTGTAGAAGAACTTAAAAAGGGTAAAGCAAACTATAGAGCAGATAAATCTGGTATTGTTCACTCATTAATTGGAAAAACTTCAATGAGTGCACAAGCATTAGCAGAAAATGCACAAACATTAATTTCATTAATTAAAAAATTAAAACCAAGTGTTGTTAAAGGTGCATATATTTTAAACTTAACAGTTTCTGCTTCAATGGGACCTTCAATTAAAATCAAGTTTGATTAATAATATACAGAAATTTCCTATAAATTAGGAAATTTTTCTTTCTTATTTTTTTAAAAATACATTATAATAATTGATATGATTCAATGATTCCCAGGCCATATGGCAAAAGCGATGAAACAAATACAAGAAAAACAAGTTTTAGCAGACTTGTTTTTAATTGTTTTAGATGGTAGAGCTCCAATAAGTAGTTACAATGAAGAATTTGATAAAATATCCCCTTCTAAGCCTAGGTTGTTTGTAATTACAAAAAGTGATATGTCAGATAGAAGTAAAATAAATAAAATTTTATCAAGATTTAATAGTGAAAATTCAAAAGTAATTTTTGTTAATTTAAAAGAAAATAGCAGCAAAAAAATAATTTTAAAAGCTATTAATGACCGATTGGAAGATAAGAGAAAAAAAGATTCTGCAAAAGGTTTACTAAAACCACGATTAAGAGTTTTTATTATGGGTGTTCCTAATAGTGGAAAATCTACATTAATTAATTTAATTTCAAATGCAAAAACTAAAGTTGGAGATATGCCAGGAGTAACAAAAGGACAACAGTGGATAAATGCAGGTGATATACAATTATTAGATACTCCTGGTATTTTATGACCTAAATTTCAAGATGAATTAATAGGGATAAAGTTAGCTATAATCGGTTCAATTAAACCTGAAATAATACCAAAAAAAGATTTTTTTAATTTCGGTTATAAACTTCTTTCTGAATATTATCCAAATAAAATTATTGACTTAGGTTTAACTCCTTCAACCGATGAAACAGAAATTTATAATAATTTATACAAGCTAGGAAAAATTAAACTTTTTCTAACTAAAAATAATCAACCAGACTTAGAAAAAACTATGCAATGATTTATAATATATTTACGAAAACTTACAAATGTTACATATGATTAGAAAGGAAAAATGAATAATAAATTACTTGTTTTAGTTCAAGATGATTTTCAAGATTTTGAATTAACTGCTGTAACTACAACTTTAGAAAGAGCGAAAACTTTTTCTGAAATAATTTTTTATAATAATAACGAATCAAGAGAATATATAGGACAACACAAAATTGTAAAAATACAAACTAAAAAAGAAATTGATTTAAGTGAATTTTCAGCTATTTTTATTCCAGGCGGTAAGGGAGCAACTTATTTAAGAAAAGATTTTAAAAATTTAAATATAGTCAATCATTTTTTAGAAAATAAAAAATGAATTTTTGCTATTTGTGATGCACCAAATGCTCTTTTTGAAACAAAAATTTTTGATGATAAAACTGAATATGTAGGTTTTCCAAATGAATCTAAAAAAGGGGAAAAATTCCAAGACAAAAACATAGTGCATTTTGATAAAATTATAACCGCTAAAAGTGCTTTTTATTCATTGGAATTTTCACTAAAAATAATTGAAATTATTCAAGGAATTGAAATTAAAAAACAAATTTTAAAACAACTAACAGGATAAAAAATAAACATAATTTTTATAGTTTTAAATTAAAACATTTTAATATGACAACTATCAATAAGAAATATAAAAATTTAATTTCAATATTTAGTTCAAAAAACCAAAAAGTGTCAAAAATATTAGGAAAATTGCCCTATTTTTCCTAATTTTTTCCTTTTTTTATGATTTTTTTAAAAATATTTAAAAATTATAATGGGTAGAATATTAAAAAATTACCCAAAAAAGGAGAAAAAAAACATGGCAAAATTACATAGAATCATTACTTTCGTAGAGAAAAGAAAATTTATGGAATTAATTATTTTAATGCATAATAAATTAAAACTAGAACAAAGTTTAGAAATAAATTTAGATCCAAATAATCAAAATAAAATTGTTGCTGAAAAACCAGTTTCTATTTTTGAAAAAATAATGGACTTAATTGAACCAGAATATTCTTATATTTTAAGAAAAGAATTTCTTGAAAATAACAAAAACTGATTTAAAAAACATTGATCAAAAAGTACATACTATAAAAATATCAACAAAGCAATCGACAGATTCTTATTTTACTTATATGGACAATATCCAGCATCTATCTGAGTATAAAGAAATAAATGAAATAGAATCAGTTTTTGAAGTTAAAAAAAGTAAAATCATTTCTAAAAATACACCAATGGGTGAAAGACATTTTATAGAAATCAAAAGAAACATTATTGATGATACATTTTCAATTAAATCTACATATTTTTCTAGAAATCAAAAGAAAGTAGAATTTAGTATCCAATTAAATAACCAACCTTTAGATTTTTCTGTAATTAAAGAGATAAATGAGGAATCTTATGAAAATTTTATAATTCCGTTTTTGGAATTTAAAAAAAATACTTTTTCAGATATTAAAACTTTAAGTTTAA
Source organism: Mycoplasma sp. 1012 (assembly GCF_054343455.1). NCBI lineage: Bacteria > Bacillati > Mycoplasmatota > Mollicutes > Mycoplasmatales > Mycoplasmataceae > Mycoplasma > Mycoplasma sp. 1012. Next base: position 34,771 of record NZ_JBTGVG010000004.1, on the reverse strand, counting down.
TTAGTTCAATAGAAAATAAGAAAGAAGATCCTTTAATTGTAACTCAATTAAAATTAGTTAAAAATCCACTTTTACAAAAAGATTTTTTTGTAGATGATAGTATTATATTTAAATCAGTTAAAGCCCTTAGAACTTCAAGTTTTGCAAACACAATAAATGATAAATATCAAAATTCTTATGATAAATTACTTTATAACAATTTAGTATTTTATCCTACAAAACTAAAATTAGGAGAATACAACGAAACATTATTTGATGTAGTTGCATATAACGATGCATATAATGAAGAACTAATAGAAAGAGATTTAAATTTAAAACCTAAGTTTGTTGAAAATTTACCAATTGAAAATCAAGAAAAACTAAATTTATATTTTGAAAAAAATGATAAAGTTGAATTTATTAACGGTAAAAAAGTTATAGGAAAAATTAAAATTGTAGATAATACTTATTATGATTTTGAGAAAAAAGCCACTGTAAAGGGCATAAATAGCTATTCTAAGCGAGGTTTTATTATTCCCTATAATTTCTCAGGGGAAATATTTCCACGCATTAAAATTGATATAAATAAAGATTTTGAAGATATCACTTTGAGTTATAAACAAAAAATTAAACATAAATTTTTAGATAAAAATGATGGAAAAGTAAAATTTTATATTTCTAGCTATAAAGAACCTAGAATTTCAGAAGTGGATCACTATTTAATAAAAAATAGTCAATTTAAATTTTTATTAGATACTACAATTACTCTTGATGGATTAAAAAAATTATACAAAAAAGATGAAGAAGAAATTGTCGAAAATAAAGGAAATTCTCTTTAAAAAGAAAAAAATAATTTTATATTATTCTCTTTCTGTTGCTTCTGTTATTGCTATAACTATCCCAGTTATATATTTAGCTTTAAAAAGTGAAGATACTTCGAAAAATAAAAAAATTAAAAATAATAACGAATCATTTTTCTTAACTGAAAATGATATTTTCCCAGAAGTTGATGCAAGAGAATATTATGATTATATTGAAATTGAAAATGGAGAACCAGTAATAAATGATAAAATGATTTCATTTTTTATAACAGATATTATAAAAAGACTTGGTGTATCTTATGGCGATATAAAGTTTAATTATAAATATGAAAATAAAAAAAGTGTTTTAGTAGAGTTTATTTGGATTAATGAAGATCAAAAAGTTTATAAAAATTATCATTTAAATATAGAAAATAATGATATATAATTTATTTTATGAAAGATTTCGTTTTTGAAAAATTAAAAAAAATAACAAATAAAAAATTCACTGAAGAAAGTGATATTTTTGAAATTGGAGTTGATTCTCTTGATTTAGTGGAAATTATAACAGATATTGAAACTGAATTATCAATATCTATTTCAGATGAAGAATTAATGAAAATATCAAAAATAAAAGACGTTATAGTTCTTTTAGAAGAAAAGAAACAATAAAATACATTATAAAATGTCAAATAAAAAGATTATATTACATATTGATATAGATTCTTTTTTTGTGTCTGCAGAGAGAAAGAATAATAAACTTTTAGAAAAAAAAGAAATTGCTATAGCTTACAATAGAAAAAACTCTATTGTTGTTTCATTGTCTTATGAAGCAAAAAATAAAGGTGCTAAAGTTCCTTGATTATTGTCAAAAATAAAAGAAATAATTCCAAATATAGTTGTTGTGGAACCAAACTATAATTTATATTTAAAAGAATCTGAAAATTTTTTTGATTTTTTAAAAAGAAAATATACAAAAAAAATTGAAATCATTTCTATTGATGAATGTTTTATGGATGCTACTGAATTAGTTAAAAAATTTAATAACAATTTAAATTTTATGATTTCTTCTATTCAAAATGATGTAAAAAAATTTTTAGATTTACCCATTACAGTTGGTGTTTCTTACAATAAATTTTTAGCAAAAATGGCAACCAATTTAGCTAAACCATTTGGTTTAAAAACATTAGAGAAAAAAGATATTAAAAAAGAAATTTTACCGCTATCAATCGATAAATGTTATGGTATAGGAAAATCTTCCTATATCAAATTTCAAAATTTGAAAATTTATACTATTGAAGATTTTTATAAGAAAATAAAAAAAGATTTAGAAACAAATCAAAAGGTTCATAAGAGAGATTTTGACCTTTTAAATAATTTAGAAAATAATGGTGATGATTTTGTAAATTATAAGCATGAAGAACCTAAAGGAATTTCACAACAAATATCTTTTGATACTGATAATTGAGTTACAGAAAGAAAAGTTTTACTAGAAAGCATAAAACATATTTCCAAAACAATTTGTTCTAATTTACAGAGAAAACAGTTATTTTCAAAAAATTTATTTTTAGTAATTTATACAGATTTAGAAAAAAAATCTAAAAAATTAACTCTTTCTAATTTAACAAATAATGAGGAAGTTGTTTATAATCATTTAAGCAAAATGCTAGATCAAATATGAAACGAACAACCAGTTAAATTTATCACTTGTGGTTTTAATAATTTAGTTGCAAGTTTCTCACAAATAAGTATAATTGAAGAAGAAGGAGAAAATAAAAAAATTCAAAATTTAATAACAAAATTAAATAATAAATTTTATAAAAAAACCTTTATGTCATTATCTGAACATAAAGATAATAAAATTAAAAATAAAGAAACTACTTATAAAGGTTTTGGTGTAAAGAAATAGTTTATTTATGTTTTATTTTGGTTGATTTTTCTTTTAATAATAATACTATTTGTATTGTATAAATTATCATAGCAATTGCTTGAACAATTAAAATGTAAATTATATCTACTTTTGTTATTAATCCTGTTGAAAAACCAATGATAAATCAATAAATTTCTCAACTAAAATTAATTAAAAATCCTAAAATTAAAGTAATAAGAGATAAATCTTTAACATTTCTTGTTTTAATAATCATAAATGTTTGTGGTGCAAAAGCAAAAGAAGTTCCTGATGCAGCTGCTATTCCAAAAATAGCATCAGCAATAGAATTTAATTTTCACCCGTTGTGATATGCGATTGAAGCAAAACAAATTACCCCTATATTGTATATAGTGGATAAGAAAATAAAAGGTTTATAAAATTTTGATTCTCTATACTTTAAAAATAAATTAATAGTAATTGTTAAAAGGACTAAAGAAAGTAAGTTTGCAACTACTAATTGAATTTTTTTAAATTCAAGTAAAGAAGCATAAATTGATCATAAAGTAACTCCGAAAAAGAAAATAAAGAAACTTAATAAATTAACTTTCCCACTTTTTTCTTTAAAAGTTTTTATTAATTGCGGAACTGCAAAAGCAACCGTAAAAATAACTCCAAATCAACCGAAAATTTCTCCAAAAATTTCTGTCATTAAATTGTGCCTTTCTAGTTTTAATGTTTTTACCTTATGAAATTTTATCATTTATTATTTATTTTTTTAAATAAATGAAAATTAAATCAGTTTCTTTTTTAATATATTAAATAATTTATTAGTTTTTTATTAAAAAAGTATTAAAATTTAAATAAATAAATTATAAGTTGGTGAATAATGGAATATAAATATAAGAGAATTTTGTTAAAACTTTCAGGAGAAAGTTTAGCAAACAAAGAAACTAGGTTAGCAATTGACAATAATATGGTAAAAAAAATTGCAAAACAATTAAAAGAAGTTATTAAAATGGGAATTGAAGTTGCTGTTGTTGTTGGTGGTGGAAACTTTTGAAGAGGTGCTTCTGCTGAAAAAAACGGAATTTCAAGAAATAGAGCTGATTATATAGGGATGCTTGCAACTGTGATGAATGGTTTAGCATTACAATCAGGTTTTGAACAGGAAGGTTTATCTGCAAGAGTATTGTCTTCTATAAACTTTGATAAAAGAGTTTCAGAATACTATATTAATGAAAAAACAGATAAATATTTATCACAAAAAGAAATAATAATTTTTGTTGGAGGAACAGGAAGACCATTTTTTACAACAGATACTGCAGCAACTTTATTCGCTTCAGAAATAAATGCTGATGTAATATTAGTTGGTAAAAATAATGTTGCGGGAGTTTATGATTCAGATCCAAAATTAAATCCTAATGCACAATGATTTGAAAAAATAACATATGATGAAATTTTAGAAAGAAATTTAAAAGTAATGGATTCTACATCCTTTTCTATGGCAAAAGATAATAATATTGAACTTATAGTTTTTAACATAAATGAAGAAAATTCAATTTTAAGAGCTATAAGAGGAGAAATAAAACATACAAAGGTAATTAATTAATATGGAATTAGATTTATATTTATTAGAATTTGAAGAAAAAGCAGAAAAAGTTATTGATAATTTTGAAAGACAATTAACTAAAATCTCTACAGGACGAGCAAATCCGCAATTAGTAGCATATATAAAAGTTAATTATTACGATACATTAACCCCTATTGAACAATTAGCATCAATTTCAGTGCCACAACCACAACAATTATTAATAAAACCATTTGACATTTCCTCCGTTAAAGAAGTTTATGCAACATTAGTAGCACATAATTTAAATATTCAAGTAGTTAACGAAGGGCATCAAATAAGATTAACTTTTCCACCTTTAACTACAGAAAGAAGAAGAGAACTAGTCAAAAGTTTATCCAAAACCATTGAAGAAGCTAAAGTTGGAATAAGATTAATAAGACAAGAAATAAATAAAGATGTTAAAAAAGATGAAGAATTAAGTGAAGATGAGCAAAAAAGATATTTAGAAGTTATTCAACAAAATGTTGATAAAAAAATAGATTTAATTTCTAAAATAGCAGATGAAAAAGAAAAAGATTTAATGACTATCTAAAGAATATTATGAAAACAGAAAATAAATGAAATTGTCTTCTAAAAAATAAAATTTTAGTAAGAACAATTGTGGTATTATTGATTTTTTTAATTTTATTTCCAAGCTTTTTTTCAATTTATTTTTTGGGAATTGGTGGAAGAATTTTTGGTTTACTCTTTTTTATTGTTTTAAGTTCTTATGGTTCATACGAAATTCTCAAAAATTTTAAAATTAAAAAGTTGATATTCATCCCGTTAATTGTTTTATCAAATATGACTTACTTTTTATCTATAGATAATTTCTTATCAATAGTTAAAGATGGTATAAATCATTTTGAAGATTTAATTTCTTATTTAACATTAGATTTAGAAACTGGAATATTTTTAATTTCTTTATTTATTTTGCTTTTAATTATTAGTTTTATTGATAAAGAAACACAAAATATTTTTAACTATATATTAATTTATTTAGTGCTTTCTTCAATTTCTTTATTCGGAAAATATTTATTTATTTTTAATGTTTATAGTGTTTATGCTGTTCTTATAATTGGATTTATTGCAGGAATTTCCGATACTTTCGGTTTATTCGGAGGTTCTTTACTGGGCAACAAAATTTTTAAAAGAAAATTAGCACCAAAAATTTCACCTAAAAAAACTTGAGAAGGAGCAATAATTTCTGTTTTATTTTCTGGAATTTTTACTTTTTGTTGTTTATATTTTAGTCCCATTTTTCCTTTTGCAAACAATGAAAAAATAATTTTTTCATTAGTAATGTCATTGGTCTTACCAATTGCTTCGATTCTTGGAGATTTATTATTTTCATTAATAAAAAGATATTTATCTATAAAAGATTTTTCTAATTTATTGCCTAATCACGGCGGAATAATGGATAGATTCGATTCAACATTTTTAGTTCTTTTTTGTTTGGTTATAGGAATTTTAATAATTAATATTTTTTAGGAGAAAAATGAAAAATAAAAAACAAAGATATTTATTTGCTTTGGACTTAGATGGTACAGTTTTAGCGAATTCAGCAACCGGAGAAATGCATCCAGATACAATTGAAGCAATAAAATTAGCAAAAAGTCAAGGGCATGTAGTTTGTATAATAACAGGTCGTCCATGAAGAAGTACCAAACCAATTTATGAAAAATTAAATTTAGATACAGTTGTTGGTAATTATAATGGTGCTCACATTCATAATCCTGTAGATGACTTTTTTATTCCACAAATTCATTATCTAAATTTAAATGAAATGCTTTATATTTTAGGGGATAAAAGGGTAAAAAAAGAAATTTCTAACATTGCAATTGAAGGGCCGGGTTGAGTTCAACTTAAAAAAAGAGATGAGGCTTTGGAGAGGGTTTTTGGATTTAGTGATTCTTTAAAATTTACAGTAGGAATCAATTTAAATAAATTACCTTTAAAACCAACAGGAATTGTTTTTGATGTAAAAGAAACCACTGATGTATATGAATTAAAAACCTATTTAGAAAGAAAATTCGGAGATTTAGGAGAATTTTCTTCTTGATCAAAAGGAGAAGGTTTAACACCTGTATTTGATATTACTTCAGTTGGAGTTAATAAAGCTAAAGTTGTTTCTTTATTAATGAGATATTACGATATAGACGTAGATAATACCATAAGTATTGGTGATGGTTATAATGACGTTTCAATGTTTCATGTTACAAACGTTGCAGTTGCTATGGGAAACAGCGAACAAAGAATTAAAAGAATTGCAACAGTAGTCTTGAAAAAAACCAATAAAGAAGGTGGTGTAGGACACTATATTAAAAAATTTTTAAAAGATCCAAGCAAAGAAAAAGAAAAAAGCAAAAAAATAAGAGAATCTAGAAATAACAAAGAAGCAGAAATAACTTAAAATGATTAATGAAAAAATAGGTTGTGATGAAACTGGAGTAGGTGATTATTTAAGTCCATTAGTTGCTGCAGCAGTTTTAATTCCTAAAGAAAATTTAGAAAAAATTTCTTTATTAAATATCAAAGATTCCAAAAAAATAACAGATTCTAAAATTATTGAACTTACTCCGAAAATAAAGGAAAATTGCTACTTTTCAATCAGTTTTTTAAGTCAAAAACAATATAATTATTTATCTAAATTTTTAAATGCAAATGAATTAAAAATGTTGCTACATTTACAAAATATAAATAAACTAGAAAAAAAATATATAACAAATGAAGTTATTATTGATCAATTTTCTACAACAAATTCCATTAATAAATATATTAATAAATTGGTGAATTCATCACTACAAGTTACAGCTATCAAATCCAAATTAAAGTTAGAAACAAAAGCAGAAGACAAATTTTTAGAAGTTGGTTGTGCTTCGATTATTGCAAGAGAATTTTTATTACAAAAAATGGAAGAACAAAACCAAAAATGAAACTTTAAATTTTTATTAGGAGCTACTAAAGATGCAAAAAATTGTGCATTTGAATTTGTAACAAAATATGGTTTTGAAAATTTAAATCAAGTAGCTAAAATTAACTTCAAAATTACAGAAGAAATTAAAGAAAATTTATAAGCTTTATAATGAAAAAGGGCAAAAAAATACAATTTTTTCATTTGAAAGCTTATTTTTTATAAAATTTTTATTTTTTTTCTATAATTATGTAGTTGTTTATTTTAATAACAACGAAAGGGGAAAAAATATTGAAGAATAACTTTTCAGAAAGGCAGTTTTTACTATTTGGACTAAACTATATAGTTGGTTTTGGTTTTATAGTAACAATTGCTGGTGTTATTAGTAAAGGACTTTGAGGAATGCTTATTTTTGTATTAACAGCCTTTATTTGTGGTGCTGTTATGCTTGCTTTTGCCAGGGGTGGAGAAAATTTTGGTTCTGAAGTTGGTGGAAGTTATGTATATGGAAAAAAAGCTTTCCCAAAACAAAGATGATTTATCTTTTTCCAAGGATGAAATCAATTTGCTCAAGTTCCTTTATTTTCTGCTACAACTCCATTGTTCTTTTCTGGTTTATTGAGCGAACTTGATAAAGAACATCAAGAAATTTATCTTGCAGTTTCTATTGTGTTTTTCTTATTAACTACAATAGTGAGTGCTTTGGGTTTGAAAATATCAAAATGATTTATTTTTATATCAGCGATTATAAAATGAATAACAATAATAACAGGTTTATTTATAGTAATTTACCTTTCAGCAACACAGTTAGATTTTGCATCTAAATTATTAAGTCAAGATGAAATAACTATAGGGGTAATAGTTGGTTCGGTTTTAAGTTTTATTTATGCTTTTGGTGGTTTAGAAGGTTTAGCAGGTCTATCTGCTGATGTTGAAACAAAAAGATTTAAGAAAATTTTAGTTTTAATTTTTATAATAATTTTAAGTTTTTATTTAATCTTTTATTTAATTTTTTTAGGAGTTTCTTTTAACGATACTACAAATTCCTTTTCAAATTTATTCAAACTAGTTTTTGGAATTACAGGAGTTATATTATTTGCAATAGGGTTATTTTTTAACAGAACAACTTCTTCAATTAGTTCATTAGTTTATTATGCAAGAACAGTTGTACCTTTAGCAGAAGATGGATTTTTACCAAGTTCATTAGCAATAAAAGGAAAAAATAATAATTATAAAAATGCCATTATTTTTTGTACTATTTTTGCATCTATATCTATGATTATTTTTACTCTAATTCCTTATTTTTTAGGAATAGAAGACAAATTCCATGCAATTCTAAATGCTGGTAATATTGTGTTCTTAATGCAATATTTACTCACTATATTTAGTATTCTTGTAATTGGTTATAAGTATAAAGAATTTAAAATCCCAATTTGAGAACAAATATTATTATATTTTGGAATGTTAGTTATAATTTTCGTAATTTTAATTTCTTTTATACCACCAATGGTAGGTGAAGAATATACATTAAGTACAGCAATTTTATTACCAAGTTATGCAGGAACAATGTTAATTGGTTATGCAATTTGAGGTCTTTGACACTGAATTTCAAAGAGAAAACAAAATAAGAGTAAGTTGTAAAAAACTTACTCTTTTCATTTGAATTTTTAGCAAAAAAGATAGTATAATTATTTTTTATAATAAGCATAAATAAAAGGAGTTATATGAACGAAACATTTAAAAAATTTTGTCAAGAAATTGAATTTGAACCAACTGAAGAATTTTATGGTGTCGAAATTGAACAAGTTAGCAGAGAAGGTAATTATTATTTAGTCTATTTTAATTTTAGAGACATTGTTAAAATTTCATTATTTAGACAATTTTATTCTAAAGTTAGAAAAGCAAAACTTAATTTTGAAATTAAAATTAAATATTTTGATGATTCCAAAAAAGAATTTTTAGTGAAAGATTATTTTGAATATGCTTTTCTTTTAGTTAATAATTTATTTGATTTTTTTGAAAACAAAAATTATGAGTTTTCAAAAAGCAATATTTTAACAATTTTTGTTAGAAATGAATTAGACGCAAAAATTGAAAAATTAAATCAAATAGAAACATATATGCAAAACTGAGGTTTTGAAAACTTTAAAGTAGAATTTAAAATTGATGAAGAAAAAGAAAAAGAAGCACAAAAATTAAGAATTGAAGAAATGTTCAAAGAAGAAAAAATGAAACAAGATTTTCTCAAAAGTGTTAAACAAACTGAAAATAGCAATAATATAGGTTTCAAAAAGGATTTTACTTCTTTTATGAAAAATAAAAGTTATACTCCTTTATCTATAAAAGAAGCATTAGAAAGTGAAGAATTTAATGTTATAGTTACTGGTGAAATTTTTAAAAGAGATGTTCAAAAAACTAAAACCGGTTTATGAATAACAATTTTAACAATAACAGATTATGAAGAAGCTATTAAAGTTAAAATATTTTCAAAAACTGATCAAGAAAAAGAAGAACAGGAAAAATATGTAGTAGGTAAAACAATAACTGCATATGGTTCTAATACAAAAGATGAGTATTTAAAAACTAAAGTAATTAGTGCTAAAAAAATAGAATTTATAGAACTCAAAAAAGATGAAAGAATCGATAAAGAGAAAGAAACAAGAGTTGAATTTTATGCAAGAAGCAATATGAATGCTATGGACGGAATATCAACAGCAGAAGAATATGTGCTTGCAGCAAAAAAATTTAATCACAGTGCAATTGGTATTGCTGATGTTGATTCTGTTCAATCCTTTCCTGAATTTTATCATTCATCTAAAAAACACAAGATAAAAGCAATTTATGGTTCCACTTTTAACACCATCGAATATAAAAACAATGCTGTTATAAATGCAAAAAAAGATTCCGTATTAAAGAATGCTAAATATGTAGTTTTTGACTTAGAAACAACAGGTTTATCTCCTAGATATGACGAAATCATTGAATTTGGTGCAGTTGTCATAGAACATGGAAAAATAAAGGAAAATATTCAATTTTTTATCAAACCCAATAAACCTTTACCAAAGTATATTACAGAAATTACAAACATTACAGAAACAGATGTAATTAATGCAATTTCACAAGAAGAAGGAATAAAAAAAATTAGAGAAATTTTAGATAATTCCATCGCTGTAGCTCATAATGCTAATTTTGATATAAATTTTGTTAATGAAAAAATAAGAGTTTTTAATTTACCAAAATTAGATATTGAAACTATTGATACACTTATAGTGGCAAGAATTATTAATCCAGATGCTAAAAAATTTAGATTGGAAAATTTAGCAACAAGATTAAATATAAGTTATGATTCAACTGTAGCTCATAGAGCTGATTATGATGCTAATGTTTTAGCTCAAGTTTGACTTTCTTTTTTAAGAGAACTAGAACAAAAAAATATTACTTCTAGTTATGATTTAGAATTTTTTGAATTAGAATCACTTCATGAAAAAAAATTCAGTTATGAAGTAGTTATTTATGCAAAAAATCAAAAAGGTTTAAAAGAATTATTTAAATTAATATCAGACGCATCAGTCCAAACATTTTACAATGGACCAAAACTTTTTATAGATAAATATCAAAAAAGTGAGAATTTATTATTAGCTAGTGGAACTTTAAATTCAAGATTAATTGATAAACTTTTCTTTTCTACAACAGAAATTTTTGAACAAGAATTACAAAGATATGATGTTATTTTTGTACCACCATTAAGAGATTTTGTCCATTGAAATAATAGAAATATTTTAGCTACTAAAGATATAAAAGAAGGTTTAAGAGATTTAGTTTATACAGCTCAAAAATTTAATAAAAAGATTATCGCTGTTTCTGATTGTCGTTATATAGAAAAAAACCAAAAGATACTTCATAATATTTATATAAATGCTAAAGGGCTTGGTGGGACAAGACATTATTTATATAAATATAAAGAAGAAAATCCAATTTATCCTTTACAAAACTTTTTAACAACTGATGAAATGTTTAAAGAATTTGACTTTTTAGAAGATTTTAACATCATAAAGGAAATTGTGGTTTCCAACTCAAGAAATTTAGCAGAAGAATTCGAAGAAATCCAGGTTATTAAAGACAAATTATATGCTCCTATTTTCGATAATTCAAAAGAAAATTTAGAAAAACTTGTTTGAAAAACAGCGAAAGAAAAATATGGTGAAAATTTACCAGCCATAGTAAAAAATAGATTAGAAAAAGAGTTGAATCCTATTTTAAATTATGGTTTTGATGCGATTTATTGAATTAGTCATAAACTAGTAAGAAAATCACTTGATGATGGATATTTAGTTGGATCTCGTGGTTCAGTTGGTTCTTCTCTTGTTGCAACAATGGCAGGAATTACTGAAGTTAATCCACTTGTTCCACATTACATTTGTTCTAAATGTAAAACATCCGAATTTTTTGAAGATGGTAAATACCTTTCAGGTTTTGACTTACCAGATAAAAATTGTTCTAACTGTAATATTCCTTTTGAAAAAGAAGGACAAACAATTCCTTTTGAAACCTTTTTAGGATTTAAAGCTGATAAAGTTCCTGATATAGATTTAAATTTTTCAGGTGAATACCAAATCAATATTCATAATGAAGTAAGAAGATTATTTGGAGAAAACCACACTTTTAGAGCGGGAACTATTTCTACAAATGCTGAAAAAACTGTTTATGGTTATATTAAAAGTCAAATAGAAGAAAATTTAGCTAACTATTCTTCTGCTTTTATGGAATTTTTATCATTAAAAGCTAAAGGAGTAAAAAGAACTACAGGACAACATCCTGGTGGGATAATCGTAATACCAAAAGAATTTGATGTAGAAGATTTTACTCCAATTAATTATCCAGCTAATAATGACTCATCTACTTGAAAAACAACTCACTTTGATTTTAGTTCTATTCATGATAATGTATTAAAATTAGATTTACTTGGCCATGATGATCCTACAGCAATTAGGATGCTAGAAAATTTAACTAAAGTAAAAGCAACAAGCATTCCAAAATCAGATCCCAAAATAATTTCCCTTTTTTCTTCCACAGAGGCTTTAGGTATTTTACCAGAAGATATTTCTGGAGAAACTACAGGAGCAATGGGAATTCCGGAGTTTGGGACTAACTTTGTAAGAGGGATGTTAAAAGTAGCAAAAGCAGAGACTTTTGCGGACTTAGTTGCTATTTCTGGTTTATCTCATGGAACAGATGTTTGAAAAGGAAATGCTGAAGAATTAATAGTAGAAAAAAAACTTACTTTCAAAGATATAGTATCTTGTCGTGATGATATAATGAGTTTTTTAATTTTGAAAGGAGTTGAACCATCAGCATCTTTTAAAATTATGGAAAATGTTAGAAAAGGAAAATCTTTAACTAAAGATGAAGAAGATTTATTAAATAAACATAACATTCCAGATTGATATATAGAATCACTTAAAAAAATTAAGTATCTTTTCCCAAAAGCACACGCTACAGCCTATGTTTTAATGGCTTGAAGAATCGCTTATTACAAATTATATTATCCACTTGCTTATTATGCAACTTACTTTACAACAAGAGCTGATGTTAGTGATATAAAAACACTAACATCAGGAAAAACAGGGATAAAAGAAAAAATAAGAGAATTAAAAAGAAGAGAATTTTCAAAGAAAAAAGAAGAACAATTATCTGTAAAAGAAAAAGATTTAATTCCGATTTTATGTATTGCTGAAGAAATGCATGCAAGGGGATTTACTATTTCTAATGTAAATCTAGAAAAATCAAGTTCAACTGATTGAATTCTTGATTATGAAAACAACGCCTTAATTCCACCGTTTATTACAATTGATGGACTTGGTGAAGCTGTTGCTAAATCGATTGAAAAAGCGAGAGAAGAGTCTGAATTTTCTTCTATTGAAGACTTAAAAAATAGAACCCTTTTAAATAAAACCCTTCTTGAAAAAATAAAAGAAATGGGAATAGTAAAACATCTTAATGAAACAGATCAAAATTCATTATTTTAACTAAAATAGAAAAAATATTAAATCACTAATAAAAAGAACAAAAATTCAGCTTTTTTGTTTTTTTATTTCTTTTTTGTTCAAATATATTCATAAAGTGAAATAATTATATTGTATATACATTATGGTTGTATATAATTAAATGAACAAACAGGAGATTTATGTTCCAAGATAAAAAGAAAATTTTAGCATTAGGTTTTCTTTCAAATTTAATGTTAACAATATTTATATTTTTTCTAATTTTATTTATAACATTTAGTGAAATGCATTTGCATTATTTAGATGGAGGATGACAATTTGTATTAAGTCTTTGTATAATTTACTATACTTTATTTAATTACCTAATTTTCATTATCTATAAGTTTTTGCTTATTAAAAATGCCAAATTAGGTTTTAGTAAAAAAATTATTTTTATATTTTTTACTATGCTATTTTATTTTTTAATTTACAAAAAAGAAAATTTGAATCTAAATTTAAATGTAAAAAACAAAAAAATAATATTAATCACTTATGCTGTAATAGTTTTCATTGTTTTTGTTATATTAATGAGTGTTTTATTTATAGCTATACTTAAAATTGGTTTATTTGTTTTACAAATCCCGTTTCATTTTACTATTTTCCCTGCTGCTTTCAATATTTTAATTATTTCTATGTTGGAATATTCTAATTCATCAAAAGAAAAAAGTAAAATAAAAAAGATTGTTGATAACAAAATTTAAAAAATTTATATCCACTATTTAGTTTTTTTTAAAATAGTGGATTTTTTATCTAAAAGAATTTTAAATAAAATTTAAGCAAAAATAATGCTTAATTTATTCAAATTTATTTATTTTTTTTATAAAAAAAGTGAATTTTTTTAAATAAAATGATATAATTAAAATATATGAGTAAAGTAGTTATCAAAAACGTGAGTAAAATTCATAAGGACAAGAAAATATTAAATAATATTTCACTTAATATCGAATTTAAAAGTTTTTATTTAATAGCAGGAAACAATGGTTCTGGTAAAAGTACTCTTTTAAAAATAATTGCCGGAAATGATTCAGATTATGATGGTGAAATTTTTATAGACAACGAGCTTTTAGAAAAAATCAAAGGTAAAAAAGATGCTTTATATTTTAATACTGATTTGAAATTTCCAAACAACATGAGTGCATTGAAATTTATTGAGCATTTTTATTATTATTTTCATCAAAAGAAAATTTCAAAACAAGCAATAAAAGATAAAATGCAAGATTATAAAATAACCTTTAATAAAAACCCAAATACATTTTCTTCAGGAGAAAAACAAAAATTAATTTTGATATTAGTGGAATTTATTAAACCAAAATTACTACTAATCGATGAATTAGAAAGTAATTTAGATATTTACTGAAAAGAAAAGTTTTACAAAACTATAGATAATTTAAGAGTTGAAAACGATATGACTATAGTAATCGTTTCGCATGAGATAAATAATATCTCACCTTATGTTACAGATTTTGTTTTGCTTGATTCAGGAAAAATTAAAGAAATCAATTTAAAAGAAAATAAAAATAAAAAAGAGAACTTTACAAAGGTAATTATAGAGACACTAAAAGGAGAATATGAAAACAATTTTAAAAAGTAATTTTAAGTATTTATTTAAAACATATACAATATGAATATTGTTGATATTTTGTTTTTTATCTTCATTTTCAATAATTCCTATAATTTTAAGTAAGAATAATTTAATAAACTATAATTGATTTATTTTTTATATTAATTTTGTAATATGTGCAATCATTTCTTTTACTTTGATTTATTTACTTTTTATAGGAACTAAAAGAAATTTTTATGATGGTTTTCAAAATACTTTATTTTCTAGTAAAAGAGTGATTTTATTTTCTAAAATAATTACTATTTATATTTTATTTAGTGTTATAAATTTCCTTATAATATTAAATCAAATAATAATTTCTCTTGCTATTTTTAGTGAACTAGTTGTAATTTATATTACTTTATTAAATTGACTAGTTAATAATTTTGTTTTTGTATTATTTTCCTTTGTTTTTCTTTTAATAATCAAAATTTTTAAATCATCTATGAAAACTATTTTGATAAGTTCAATGATAACTAGTACTTTTATTTTAATTCCTGTTATAACAAGAAGTTCTATTGACTATTCAGAAAATTATAGAAATCGAAATATTTTACAAACTATAGAATTATCAAAAGAAAATAAAATTAATTATTATAATGTTTCTGAAAAATTTTTAAATTATAAAAATAAAGAATATTTTGATTTTATTGAATCGCTATATTTACTTTCAATTTTAGTATTTAAAGAAACTATACACAAGGATATAAAACATATAGAAAATAAAGGAAATTATAATACTTTATATCAAATAAATCAATTTAAAAAGCATGATTGAGATACTACTAACAATGAATATTTTTTATATAAAGAAAATCAAGAACCACTTTTAATCTTGGATAGAAATTCTCTAATATCTACCATAAATTTTTCTAATATAAACAAGAATATGAATTATGAAAATCTAAAAGTAAAAGTAAATAAAGATTTATGAAATGAAAAAGATTTTAGTGATGATGAAATTTTGTTTATAAAACAACTAAATGGTTTAGATAATATAAATATTCAAACTTTTAAAAGAGATTTTATCTATTTTTTAAAAGATCAATTTTTTATAAAAAAATTTATTGAACAAAATTCACAAGAGTTGTTTGATTTTCTGAATTTATTATTTATAAAAAGAAGATTTATAAACAATAAATTTATTAATAATAAACTAAGCAAATTTTATGTAGAACCTTTGATTTTAAGTAACAAAGAAATAGATTTGAATTCAAAAATAGATAATAAAGATTTTGAATTTCTATCTCAAAAATATTTAATATTCCAAGGCAATAAAGTTTGAATATTAAATAGTGCATTTAAATATTTTGAAGTAGATTTATCACAATTTCATATTTATTATTCAAATATTAATACACTCGATGATTGAAAAAATTATTTGATTTCTGAATCATTTTCGATTCAAAATTTATCTGATAAATTAAAAAACTTTAAATATCTATCAAACAATGAAAATAAAAATTATGAATTTGAATTTTTAGCAAATAAACCAAAAATTACTGATTTTCAATATGTTGTAACTAATAAAATATCAGTAAAAAATAAGTTTAATTATTTAGGTTTAACTTTAATAATATTAGTTACATTGCTAAATGGTTCATTTCTAGTATTTTATTGAATAAAAAGGAGTAAATAATGAAAAAATACATTAAAAATTTAGGTTTCGGTGCAATAGCAACAGTTTTAGTGGGTTCAGGAGTCGCTGCTGCTATTTTAATGCCTATAAATAAAGAAAATAAGAAAACAATTAATGAAGAAGAACAAATTAAAAGTAGTATTTTAGAACAGTTAAAACAAGAAACACAATATCAAAGTAAAGATGTTTTTGTTTCAAAAACATTAGATAAATTAATTGATAATTTTAGTGATTTAAATGTAATGTTAGATAAAAAAATAGAAGCAGTTGAATTCTTTTCTAATAAAGATATTCAAGAACTTGAAAAACAGATTTTACCAAGCAATGAGTTAAATTCTAATTTATTTGGACTAACTCTTGTAAGAAAAGATGAATTAGAAAATAAAGAAGTTTTTCTAGGAAAAGATAATCAAGTTTTTACTGATGAATTAGAAGCAAAACTTTCATATTTTAATGTAAATTCATTTTACAAATATGAAACAACTTTTGACAAAAGTAGTGGAAATGCTAAAATTTTTCAAACTAAAGCTGAATTAATTAATTATTTTGAAAGTCTTTATCAAGAAATTGCTACTAAAAATATATCAGATAAGCAAAAATTAAGCGAATTAAAAGCAAAAATTAAATTTGCTAAAACTAATAAACATATTAATGCACCAAATGATTTAATTTCTTTTTCTGATATTTCAATTAAATCTAATTTAGATAATTTTGTAAAAAATAATTACAAAAAATACGTTTATTTTAAAAACAAAATTTATGAATATGATAACTTTATTAAAAATCAATTATTTGATTCATACTTAAGTGAATTACCGATTTTAAAATTAAATTCAACTAACGGACAAAACAAATTTATTGTTGATTTAGACAAATCAGTAAAAGAAAATTTCTATGGAAAATTATTTTTAGATAGCCCATCTGGTTCTATAAATGATATTGTTGATGTAAATAATTGAAACAAAAAAGATAGAGAAGAAAAATTATTTACAAACCCAATGGAAGAAACTAAAAAAAGTCTTGTAAATAATTTTGTATCCCAAATTATTAAACAAAAAAGTGATGCTAATTTTAACAAATTCCTTTTAAATTCCCATTTAAACAAAAATGATAAAGAAAAATTACAAAAAGATTATAATCAAAATTTTTCCATTTTAAATAACTATTTATTAAGAGAAGATTTGGAAAATTTAAAAGAAGAATTTTCTAAAATTAAATATGCTAACTTAAATGATGTTACTCTTTGAGACAAAATCAAAGAAGCAAATAACATCCTTTTAAAAGGAAAACATGGAACTATATTTAATCAAATTTATTCCTTTTATATTTCTTCAATTTCAGCGATGTTTGAAAGTAAAATTAATTTTAAAACAGTCTATGTATTTAAAAAATATATAAAATCATTTTTAAACACTATTAATACAACTTTAAAAGAAATATTCACAGATGAATTTTATGTTACAGAAAACAATGAACCCATTGATTTATTAAAATTATATGGTTTAAAAGATGATTTAAATATTTCAGTATCAACAAGTCCTGATTACTTTTTAGGTTCACTCACACAAAGCACTAAATTTATGAATGCAATTAATTTAATAAATTTTGCAACCGCTTCTTTAACTAATACTAATTCAAGCGAAGAATTTGATAGAATTCTTTTATTAAAAGACACTAATAATGAAGAAGAATTAAGAAAATATAAAGAATTTTTTGAATTGTATTCTTTAACTTCAAAAACCAAAAATGCCTACAACTATAAAGAAAGCACTTTAGAATATGTTAAAAATGTTCCTGTTTTTAACTCTTTAACTAAGAGTCAACAAGAATTTATTGATGCTACTATTGCAGTTTCAAAAAGCATTAAATTTTTTTTAAAATCTTCAATAGAACAATTATTGACACTACCTGATGTTGATATATTTAACATCGAATACGAAGAAAGTAGTAGTGCTTATATTCCGCCCAAAGAAATTAAAACATTAAAAGATCAATATAAAGATTATTTTGAACTAATCAGTTTTGTTAAATTTGCTTCAAATGATTTTGCAAATCACACTTCTTTAATTGATTCTCCAAAGTTTTATGACACTGTTCTAACTTTAAGACAAGAAAAAGATAAAATACTAAAAAAAGTGGATCAAAAAACTCATTGAAAATGAACAAAAAAATTCAAAAGTACGGGAAAATACACAAAACCAACTAAAAAACATATTAGTGAACAAAATCAAAAATTTTTAAATAAAAGTGCAGCACTTTTAGGTCTTGCAACAGATTTCATTTTCTTTGCAAGTACAGAAAAAACACTAGAATCCACCTTATATTTTATTAAAAATGCAGCAGGAGCAATTAAAAACTTAAGTCAAGTTTTAGGACCTTGAGCTTTTGGTGTTGAAATCCTTTTTGACTTTATTATTCAAGCAATAGGAACAGAAGAATTTCATGAATATGTTTTTAAACCAAATTCAGAAGAAGATTATATTTGACAAGGCGGAAGTTCCACAAAACGTTTTTGAGGATTATGAAATAAAGTAAATTCTGACATTAGCAAGATCAAAGATAAAATATTAACACCAGTAAAAATTTTAAATGCAACAGTAAAAGATGAATTTTATTTTAATAATAAAAAATATGATCAGTATATGTTTGAATATCTTAAAAAAGAAGTAATTCAAGAAATTGAAAAAGGAAATTTACAATTAGAATATATCGATGATTTAAAAATATTATATTCCTTTGAAAAAGAAATTCCTACATCAATTTTTGATAAAAATACAATGCCTTTCTTTGAAAGTGTTCAAGAGTTGCAAAATTATTTAGCAAGCGAAAATAATCGTTCTAGATACTTAACTGATATTACTTATTTAAAATTTGACTCTGATAATTTTCAATATAAAGTAGATAACTATAAAGAATTAATGAAAAAATTCATTAACTATTTAAATATTAACTTAAAACCAATTTATTTATTACAGGTTCCTGAACTAAAAGATTCTTATCCTTTAGAACAAGAAAAGTTTTTAGAAAATCCTTCATTAGAAAAATATGATAATTCTTATTTAAGCAGAGAAGAAATTGAAAAATTATTATTAAATAATGATTTAAGTAATAGTGAAAGATTTGTAGTACTTGATACAAATATTCGTTTTAATTCTAAATATGTCTATTTAGATGTTAAAAAAGAAATAGAGCAACTGCTTGCTAAATATGCAAACAAATTTAAAGTTAGATCAAAATTTGCATTAAGAAGAGATATTGACGGTCAATATAAATATAGTGAACTCAAAAGTTATCAAAAAATAATTCTTTATAAAACTTTTGATAAAGAAAATAATGTTAAATATTTTTTAAATTATGATCAGGCAAAAGAGTTTTTAAAAACAGATAAAAGTTTGGATATCAGAAAAGAAGTTTACCGCTATAATCCAAGAACTGTATATTCTTATTTAGGAAAAGAATTTGACTCCAAAGAAGAATTAATAAATTACTTCATAGAAGAATATAGAAAAAACAAAATAAAAGGTGAAAACAATGAAAAAAATAATATTTAGTTTAACAGCAGCAACTTATGTTGCTTTACCAGTAATTTCTGTTTCTGCTTATGGCGAATCAGAAACAGGATATTTATATGTAATGGAAATAAATGGTGTACCTAAATCATTTAGAAATCATCAAGAAATTCTAAATGAATTGTTAAAAATAGGAAACAGAAGATTCACAAGTGCAATCGGTCTGAAAGACACAAATAATCAATATGGTCAAGTTTTTCTCGAAACAGAAAAACTTTATAAATACGATCGAGAAAAAATAAAACCTGCATACAGAGATATTTTTGGAAATTATGTTGATAATCAAAGACTTGCAATTGATTCATACATTTCTGAAAACAGAATAGTTAAAAAATACTTTGATAGTTTCAACAATCCTTTTGATACGCAAGAAGAAGCGCAGTTAAGTATAGTCGAAGGAATTAAAGAAAATCTAACTTACAATCCGTTTTATGAATTTAAAGTTAAAGAAGTAAATCAACCAGAATACGATTTAAAAATCAATCCATTTATACAGGATGATATAGATAAATTAAGAGATATTTTAGCAAAAGAAAATGTTATTATACGTCATAAAGATGATTTAGAAAATGTAAAAATTAATCAGGAAAAACAAGGAATTACACTAAATGGAAATGACTATATTTATCATAGAGACAATACTGATTTAGAAAATTATTTAGAAAATGTTATGAATAATTTTATTGATGATTTATTTGATATGAAAAACGAAAAAGTCTTTAAACTACAATTTAAATTAGTTGAAACAAAAGGTGATAAAAACAAAACAAATAGTGGTTTTGAAGTTTCAATTAATGATAATGAAAGCAATTGATCTATTATGCAAAATGATGAAAATGGTCTTACTTTAGAAAAAAATGTTAGTCAAAATTATATAGATAAATATGATGTAGAAAATGTTTTAGAAACAATGAAAAATTCTAATGATTATTTTACAACGGATTTAGAACAGAAATATAATTTTTTTGTAAATAAAGTTGGAGATGTTACACTTAGACTCAAAGATAAAAACTTTTTATCAATAAATAATATGAATATAAAAACAAAAACCAAATGAAAACTAGATGAACAAGCAATTGTAAGATATTTTGGTTTTTCTAAAGCCCCAGTAAGTATTTTGGATTCTTATGATTCAGCAAGAGCATGAAATAATTTTGATATAGAAGTAAACTTAAAGTTGGACAAATATAAATTAAAAAAAGTTTTAGAAAATAGAGTTAAAAATTTAAATGTAAAAACATTAAAAGAGCAAATGATTCTAACACTGAATAAAATATTTAATAACAATCATCAATTAAAAGAAAAATATATAGAATTTAACAATGATTTAATTTTAGATATAGAAAGCAAAAATATTTTTTTAAAAGAAATAAATAAAAGTTTAAAAATAAACTGGAATAACATAAGCTATAAATTTTTTAACAAGATCAATAAAAAAGAAAATAAAAAAGAAAAAGAAAAACAAGGGGTTTTTCAAAAATTTTTATCACAAGAAATAAAGAAAAATATAGTCCAAAAAACTAATTTACTTTCTTTTTTTGTTATAAATAAACTCTTTTCTTTAAATGATAAATTTGTTTATAAAAATCAAAATAATATATCATTATTTGAAAATATAGAAAAAAATGATTATACAATTATTAATCACAAAAAATTAATAAAAAGCCCATTTAATAATCAAAAAATAAAATATATAAATAAAACCGATTCTACTATAAATGGATTAAATCAATTAAGAAGCATTTGATTAGATTATTATGAAAAGAATAAAACTAAAAAAGATGAAAAATTGCTTAATATTTTAGAAAATTTTAATGAATATTTTAGAAAAAACAAAGAATTTTTATTCTTAGAAAATACTAAAATAGGAATTTTAAAAAACTTTATTTCTGTAGATGATGCTGAGAAAAAAATCTATAACTATAATTCAAGGTATACAAACATTACAGAATTAGCAAATCAAACCGAAGAATCTAATTTAGAAGAATATCTTTTAAAAAGAATGAAACCTAAAGAAAGATATTATATCCCGGGATTAAAAAGTACATTAATTTCTCGTGGGCAACCTTTTAGAGAAGAATTATTTGAGTTTAATGACCCTAAAATTTTCCAATTAAACTACAGATTAATTCTCGGGAAATTAATTCTGCCTGTAGCAGAAAGAAGATTTTATGTTGAAAATAACAAAGCAATTGAAATAAAATCTAATTATTATAATTTGTGAACCATAGATTTAAATAATCAAGAGTTATTCTTTGATTCGCAAGAAGGAATGATGTCGTATCTAAAAGATTACATAAAATATAGAGCTAAAAAAATAGAAGGGACTAAATAATGAAAAAGAAAATATTATTAACTAGTGCAGCAATCCTAGCTTTTGCTTCTGTAAATTTGGTAGTAAGTTGTAATGAAGAAAAAATCGAAAAATCTAATTTTCCAAAAACACCTGAAGAGCAAAAATATGAACAACTTTTTAGCAAATATAAAGAAAAATACGTAGGAACTGATAATTATGTTTTTGATGATTTTGAAGAATTTGATTTTAATAATCATGAATATTATGATATTGTAGATATAAAAAAATTAAAAGAATTAAATTCATTATATGAAGACAGAGAACTTAGTAATTTTAATAATCAAAATATATATTGATATTTTAAGGATGAAAACATAGAAAAATTTTACTCTTGAGTAGCAGATTATAATTATAAATTTAAAGTATATAAGGATGTAATTGATAAATTTGCACCAAATAAAAAAATTAAACAAAATAATAATAAAGAAGATATATATTTAGTTAAAGAAAGTAATTTTAATTTTAATTTTACTGAAAAAAAAGAAGAATATTTAGTTGCTGCAGCAATAAGTTCTTCAGTTTTAGAAGAAATGATTTCTTTACCAAATGTAAGTATAAAAGGTTATTTTGCCTTACTTTCTCCATTTGTGTTTTCTCCGTATAAAAAGTATACATATTTATCAAACTTAAATATGATTTCAAATTTTAGTTTAACAGAATTAAATAAAGGCGATTCTTTTAAAATATTTTCTACAACTAAACCAAAAATAGAAAAATTAATTCCAGACATTTCTAAAAAAGAAATTGATAAATTTAATTCTTCTGAACCTATAATAAATTTAAAAACAACATTTGATTTTGGTTTGAAATCAAAAAACGATTTAAATGATTGATATAATATTGAAAATGATTTAAACTCAAGGGAAAATGCTCAAATAATTGCAAATCAAGACTCAGAGAATTTCTATGATTATGATTTAACTTTTTCTAGAGAAAGAAAAGTACGAGATTATGATGTAAAAACAGATGAAAGAAGAGAATATATAGAAAAAGATTCTATTCATTTTATACTTTCTAGACCACTTAAAATTATATCTACTGAAGGAAAAAACGAAAAAAGAAGAGGTTAATCCTTTTTTGAAAAAACAAAGAATTTTTATTTTTAGAAAATACCAAAATAGGAATTTTAAAAAACTTTATTTCAATAGATGATGCAGAGAAAAAAAACTACAATTATAATTCAAGATATACCAATATTACAGAATTAGCTAATCAAACTGAAGAATCCAATTTAGAAGAATATCTTTTAAAAAGAATGAAATCAAAAGAAAGATATTATATCCCAGGATTAAAAAGCACATTAATTTCTCGTGGACAACCTTTTAGAGAAGAATTATTTGAGTTTAATGATCCTAAAATTTTCCAATTGAACTACAGATTAATTCTTGGAAAATTAATTCTTCCTGTAGCAGAAAGAAGATTTTATGTAGAAGATAACAAATCTATTGAAATAAAATCTAACTATTATAATTTGTGAACCATAGATTTAAATAATCAAGAATTATTCTTTGATTCTCAAGAAGGAATGATGTCATATCTAAAAGATTATATAAAATATAGAACTAAAAAAATAGAAGGAACTAAATAATGAAAAAGAAAATATTATTAACTAGTGCAGCAATCCTAGCTTTTGCTTCTGTAAATTTGGTAGTAAGTTGTAATCATGAAGAAAAATCAAAAGAACCAAATTTTCCAAAAACGCCTGAAGAACAAAAATATGAAGAACTTTTTAACAAATATAAAGAAAAATATGTAGGAACTGACAATTATGTATTTGATGATTTTGAAGAATTTGATTTCAATAATCATGAACATTATGAAATTGTAAATATGAAAAAATTAATTGAAATAGATGAGTATTTTCAAGATACTTACCCTTCTGAAGAAAATAAAAATATCAACAACAATAATAATATTTTTTGATATTTTAAAAAAGAAGAATTTCAGAAACTTTATGATTGAATAAAAGATTACAATTTTAAATTTAAAGTATACAAGGATGTAATTGATCAATTTGCTCCCAGTAAAAAAATTAAACAAAATAATAAAGAGGATATATATTTAGTTAAAGAAAGTAATTTTGATTTCACTTTTTCTAAAAAACAAGATGATTATTTAATTGTTGTGGCAATGTATCCATTTATTATGGAAAGACTTTTATTAATACCAAATGTTAAAATAAAAGGTTATTTTTATTTTAATTCTAATTTAGTATTTCAAGAAGAATTTAAAAATAATTATTTTTCTGAATTGTCTATATTTTCTAATATAAATTTTAGAAATTTAATTAATTCAAAATACAAACTATTTTCAACTCCAAAACCAAAATTAAACAAATTTTTAGAAGATATATCTAAAGAAGATATTTCTAAATTCAATTCAAATATTCCTAAAATAAATTTCTCTTCTATTTTAGATATTAGCAATAAATCAGAAAATTATTTTAATGATTGATATAATATTGAAAATGATTTAAACTCAAGGGAAAATGCTCAAATAATTGCAAATAAAGATTTAAATAATTTTTACGATTATGATTTAACTTTTTCTAGAGAAAGAAAAGTACGAGATTATGATGTAAAAACAGATGAAAGAAGAGAATACATTGAAAAGGATTCTATTCACTTTATACTTTCTAGACCGCTTAAAATTATATCTACTGAAGGAAAAAATCAAAAACAAAATTAAAATTCTAAATGAATTATTAAAAATAGGTAACAGAAGATTCACAAGTGCAATTGGCCTTAAAGATACAAATAACCAATACGGTCAGGTTTTTCTTGAACCAGAAAAACTCTATAAATACGATCGAGAAAAAATAAAACCTGCATATAGAGATATTTTTGGAAATTATGTTGATAATCAAAGACTTGCAATTGATTCATATATTTCTGAAAACAGAATAGTTAAAAAATACTTTGATAGTTTCAACAATCCTTTTGATACACAAGAAGAAGCACAACTAAGTATAGTCGAAGGAATTAAAGAAAATTTAACTTATAATCCGTTTTATGAATTTAAAGTTAAAGAAGTAAATCAACCAGAATATGATTTAAAAATTAATCCATTTATACAGGATGATATAAATAAATTGTATGAAAAATTATCAAAAAATGATATAAGTGTTCGTCATAAAGATGATGTAGAAAATGTAAAAATTAATCAAGAAAAACAAGGAATTACACTCAATGGAAACGACTACATTTATCATAGAAATAATACTGATTTAGAAAATTATTTAGAAAATGTTATGAATAATTTTATTGATGATTTATTTGATATGAAAAATGAAAACGTTTTTAAATTACAATTCAAATTAGTTGAAACAAAAGGAGATAAAAATAAATCAAATAATGGTTTTGAAGTTTCTATTAATGATAATGAAAGTAATTGATACATCATGCAAAATGACGAAAATGGTCTTACTTTAGAAAAAAATGTTAGTCAAAATTATATAGATAAATATAATGTGGAAAACGTTTTAGAAAAAATGAAAAATTCTAATGATTATTTCACAACAGATTTAGAACAGAAATATAATTTTACAGTAAATAAAGTTGGAGATGTTACACTCAGACTCAAAGATAAAAACTTTTTATCAATAAATCATATGCATATAAAAACAAAGACTAAATGAAAACTAGATGAGTATGCTTTTCTAAGACTTTTGGGTTTTTCCAAAGCACCAGTAAGCATTTTGGATTCTTATGATTCAGCAAGAGCATGAAATAATTTCAATATAGAAGTCAACTTAAAATTAGATACAAATAAATTAAAAAGAGTTTTTGAAAATAGAATTAAAAATTTAAACATACAAACCCTAAATAATCAAATAGTCTTAACTCTCAATAAAATGTTTAAAAATAATTCTCAATTAAAAGAAAGATATAAAGAATTTAATAATGATTTAATGTTGGATGTAGAAAGTAAGAAAAAGTTTATATCTGAATCAAATAAACAATTGATTTCTTGACTTCCAGAATATCTTTATAGTTATGAAAATTCTATTTCTAAACAAAGTAATAAAAAAACAGTAAATAAAAATTTAAATTTTAGCTCTTTACCTTTTTTAATTAAAGATAGACTTGCAGATAATAAATTACTTATATATCGAATTTTTACTAAAAATAAATTCTTTTCTTTAAATGATAAATTTGTTTATAAAAATCAAAATAATATATCATTATTTGAAAATATCGAAAAAAATGATTATACAATTATTAATCATCAAAAATTAATAAAAAATCCATTTAATAATCAAAAAATAAAATACATAAATAAAACAGATTCAACTATAAATGGACTAAATCAACTAAGAAGCATTTGATTAGATTATTATGAAAATAATAAAACTAAAAAAGATGAAAAATTGCTTAAGATTTTAGGAAATTTTAATCAATACTTTTTAAAAAACAAAGAATTTTTATTCTTAGAAAATACCAAAATAGGAATTTTAAAAAACTTTATTTCAGTGGATGATGAAGAGAAAAAAATCTACAACTACAATTCAAGATATACCAACATTACAGAATTAGCCAACAAAACTGAAGAATCTAATTTAGAAGAATATCTTTTAAAAAGAATGAAACCTAAAGAAAGATATTACATACCAGGATTAAAAAGTACATTAATTTCTCGTGGACAACCTTTTAGAGAAGAATTATTCGAATTTAATGATCCTAAAATTTTCCAATTAAACTATAGATTAATTCTAGGAAAATTAATTCTGCCTGTAGCAGAAAGAAGATTTTACGTAGAAAATAACAAATCGATTGAAATAAAATCTAACTATTACAATTTGTGAACAATAGACTTAAATAATCAAGAGTTATTCTTTGATTCTCAAGAAGGAATGATGTCATATCTAAAAGATTACATAAAATATAGAACTAAAAAAATAGAAGGAACAAAATAATGAAAAAGAAAATATTATTAACCAGTGCAACAGTTTTGACCCTTGCTTCTGTAAATTTGGTAGCAAGTTGTAATGAAGAGAAAACTAAAGAACCAGATATTCCAAAAACACCTGAAGAGCAAAAATATGAAGAACTTTTTAACAAATATAAAGAAAAATACGTAGGAACTGATAATTATGTGTTTGATGATTTTGAGGAATTTGATTTTAATAATCATGAACACTATGAAATTGTAAATATGAAAAAATTAATTGAAATAGATGAGTATTTTCAAGATACTTACCCTTCTGAAGAAAATAAAAATATCAACAATAACAATAATAATATTTTTTGATATTTTAAGAAAGAAGAATTTCAGAAACTTTACGATTGAATAAAAGATTACAATTTTAAATTTAAAGTATACAAGGATGTAATTGATAAATTTGCTCCAAATAAAAAAATTAAACAAAATAATAATAAAGAAGATATATATTTAGTAAAAGAAAGTAATTTTGATTTCACTTTTTCTAAAAAACAAGATGATTATTTAATTGTAGTTGCAATGTATCCATTCATTATGGAAAAACTTTTATTAATACCAAATGTCAAGATAAAGGGTTATTTTTATTTTAATTCAAATTTAATATTTCAAGAAGAAATGAAAAATAATTACTTTTCTGAATTGTCTATATTTTCTAATATAAATTTTCCAAATTTAATTAATTCAAAATACAAATTATTTTCAACTCAAAAACCTAAATTAAACAAATTTTCAGAAGATATATCTAAAGAAGATATGGTTAAATTCAATACAAGTAATCCTAAAATAAATTTCTCTTCTATTTTAGATATTAGTAATACATCAGAAAGTTATTTTAATGATTGATATAATATTGAAAATGATTGAAACGCAAGGGAAAATGCTCAAATAATTGCAAATCAAGATTCAGAAAATTTTTATGATTATG
This sequence comes from Mycoplasma sp. 1012, assembly GCF_054343455.1. NCBI lineage: Bacteria > Bacillati > Mycoplasmatota > Mollicutes > Mycoplasmatales > Mycoplasmataceae > Mycoplasma > Mycoplasma sp. 1012. Next base: position 6,528 of record NZ_JBTGVG010000004.1, on the reverse strand, counting down.
ATTTAACTTTTTCTAGAGAAAGATTGGAAAAAGAATATGATAGTGAAATAAAAGATTATAGAAAACACATAGAAAAAGATTCTATTCATTTTATATTGTCAAGACCTTTAAGAATTATATCAACTGAAGGGGAAAACGAAAAAAGAAGACGTTAATTCTTTTTTTGAAAAAACAAAGAATTTTTATTCTTAGAAAATACCAAAATAGGAATTTTAAAAAACTTTATTTCTGTAGATGATGCAGAGAAAAAATCTATAATTACAATTCAAGATATACAAATATTACAGAATTAGCAAACCAAACTGAAGAATCTAATTTAGAAGAATATCTTTTAAAAAGAATGAAACCTAAAGAAAGATATTACATACCAGGACTAAAAAGTACCCTTATCTCTCGTGGACAACCTTTTAGAGAAGAATTATTTGAATTTAATGATCCTAAAATTTTCCAATTAAATTATAGATTAATTCTCGGTAAATTAATTCTGCCTGTTGCAGAAAGAAGATTTTATGTAGAAAATAACAAATCTATCGAAATAAAATCTAATTACTACAACTTGTGAACAATAGATTTAAATAATCAAGAACTTTTCTTCGATTCACAAGAAGGGATGATGTCATATTTAAAAGATTACATAAAATATAGAGCTAAAAAAATAGAAGGAACAAAATAATGAAAAAGAAAATATTATTAAATAGTGCAGCAACCTTAACTTTTGCTTCTGTAAATTTGGTAGCAAGTTGTAATTATGAAGAAAAGTCTAAAGAACCGGATTTTCCAAAAACACCTGAAGAACAAAAATATGATGAACTTTTTAACAAATATAAAGAAAAATACGTAGGAACTGACAATTATGTGTTTGATGACTTTGAAGAATTTGATTTTAATAACAGAGATTATTACGAAATAATAAATGTTAATAAATTAATAGAATTAAGACCTACTTATGAAAGCATAAAATTAGAAAATTTTAATAATGAAAACATTTTTATATATTTTAAGCAAGAAAAAACAGAAATTTTCTTTAAGTGATTATTAGACTTTCAATTTAAATTCAAGGTTTATAAAGATGTTATTGATAAATTAGCTCCAAATAAAAAAATAAAATACAAAAACGGAAATGAAATTTATTTAGTAAAAGAGAGTAATTATAAATTTAAATTTAATTTTTCTCAAAGTGATAAAGATTATAATGAAATTTTTTCCATTAATACAACAATAATGGAATACTTATTATCAATTCCAAATTTACATTTAGAAGGACGCTTTGCTTTTAATAAAGCTTTATATTTCCCTGAAGATTATAATAATAACTATTTTTCTAAAATAAATTTATTGTCTAATTTTGGTATTTTTCAGTATAAAGCAAATGAAAATTATAAATGATTTTCTACTCCAAAACCTAAAATAGAAAAAATATTTCCAGGTATTTTGCAAAAAGAAATTGATAAGTTTCACTCATCTTCGCCTATAATAAATGTATTTACAACAGAAAATTTAGGTTTCACATCTCGAAATTATTTAAACGACTGATATAACATTGAAAATGATTTAAGTGCAAGGGAAAATGCTCAAATAATTGCAAATCAAGACTCAGAAAACTTCTATGATTATGATTTAACTTTTTCTAGAGAAAGAAAAGTACAAGATTATGATGTAAAAGCAGATGAAAAAAAAGAATATATTAAAAAAGATTCTATTCATTTTATACTTTCTAGACCACTTAAAATCATATCTACTGAAGGGAAAAACGAAAAAAGAAGAAATTAATAATTTGCATAATTTATTTATAAAAAAATATTATTGGTTTATAATTATATTAATAGTAATAAAAAAATGGTTGCTGTTAGCAACCTTTTCATATATTTTTAAGGAGAAAAATGGATATTTTAGAAAAATTAAAAGAGAATTTTAGTTCAATTTTAGAAGCTTATTTTGAAAAAGAAGGAAGTCTTAATTTTTTAAGAATAAAAACAAATTTTACTGATTTGAATGATATTGAAAAAATTTCAAGAAAAATATCTGACTTTTTAGATAAAGAAGATTCTATAAAAGAAGAATATTATTTAGATGTATTTTCTAAAGGGTCTGATATTGATATAAATATAGAAAATATAGAAGAATTTATCAACAAAAAAATTCAAATTTGATTTAATGAAAAAGATTTTATTATAGGAAAATTAATCCAAAACAATGAAAATACTTTATTACTAGAAATTAATTTAAAAGGCAGAATGAAAAAAGAAGAAATAAACAAAGAAAAAATAGAAAAAATTAATTTATATATAAATATTTAGGAGAAAAATGGCAAGAAAATCTGTAAATTCTAAAAATATTTCAAAGAACAAAATATTTTTTAATCAATTAAAAGAAATTTCAGAATTTAGAAAAATAGATATACAAACAATTATGAAAATTCTTGAAGATTCTTTTATAAAAACAATTACTAAAAACTTAGATCCTGACGCTGAAATAGAACTAATTGTTGATTATGAAAATGAAAATATTAGATTAGTAAACAAAACAGCTTTAGTAGTTTCTGACGAAACTTATAATGAAGATATTGCAGCAGATGAAGGTTTAAAAACTTGTGAAATTTCCATTTCACAAGCAAAACAATTATTTGCACACAAAGTTCAAGAAGATGAAAAAGTTTCTATTGATATTGATTTTGAAACTTTGCCAAAAAATATATTTTCACCAGTTCAGCAACAATTTAAACAAAAAATTGCCGAACTTGTAAGAGAAGCTGTTTATCAAAAATATTCAACTTTAAAAGGAAAAGTAGTAAAAGCAAAATTAATTTCTAAATTAAGAGCAGGATACTTATATGAAATTGAAGACGATCAAGTTCATGCATTTATGCCTAAACACTTAGCTACAAATTCTAAAAAGAAGAATGAGCTTGGTTTAAGCGAAGATGTTTATATTGAAGATGTGCTTGAAGAAGTAAAAGATACACAAATAATTATTTCTAACTCATCAAATAACATCTTAAAAGACTTAATTGAAAAAGAAATTCCTGAAATTGCAGCAGGAGAAATAGAAATCTTTAGAATCGCAAGACACGCAGGTGAAAGATCAAAAGTTGCTATTAAATCTACATCTGGAACAGTGATTAATAATGTTGGAGCATTAGTTGGAAAATCCGGAAGCAGAATTGAATTAATAGTAAATGAACTCGGAGAAGAAAAAGTGGATATTATTGAATATTCAGAAGATTTAAACCAATTTATAGTAAATGCTTTAGCACCAACAAGAATAGTTTCTGTTTTACCATTTAAATCTAAAAAACTTAATAAAATTGTTGTTGTTGTTCCTGATTCACAACATTCGCTTGCTATTGGTAAAAAAGGAATTAATGTTACTTTAGCTTCTGAATTAACAAGATCAAGAATTGATATTTATTCTTATTCAAAAGCTTTAAATGATGGTTTTAAATTAAACTGAAATGGAAATATTAGTTCTGAAAGTGAATTAGAAACAATCGAAAACGAATTTAAAAATAGAACTTCAGCAAATGCTAAAATCAAAAAAGCACCTTATACTACTAATAAAACAAGAAATAGTAAATCTAAAATTAATCCTAATTATTTACTTGATGAATTTGATAAAGATATTCAAAAATATAACGAAGATTTTGGTTTAAATATTTCTGAAGAAACAGCAAATAGCGAACAAAAAGTAGAAAAAAATGATTCAACTTCAAAATCATCAACTAAAGTTGAAAAAGATTCTGTAGTTAAAAATAATAGAAAAGCAAATGTAAATAAATTTGATGGTGATAGCATTTTTGACAATGCATTTTCTGATTTTCAAGATAATATTGATAACAACAAACCAAAAACAGAAGAACTTTATACAAAAGAAGATTTAAAACAAATTAGTGAAGAAATTAAGAATTACAAAATGGATAATGATTTAGCTGAATTTGCTGGTTTAAATGATTTTGATTTTGATATAAATGATGCTGATTGAGATGATGAAGAAAATGAATAATGACTATTCAAGAAAATGCATTTTTTCAAACAATATCATCCCTATAACAAAATTAATGCGTTTTACTAAAACAAAGGAAAATACAGTAATTATAGACAAAAATAAAAATCTACAAGGGCGTGGAGCTTATATAGAAAATGTCAAAGAGAGCATTTTAAAAGCTTTTGAGAAAAAACTTCTTAATAAGTCTTTTAAAATGAATATAACAAAAGAAAATTACGATCAATTAAGAAAGGAAATAGAACTAATTTATGGCAAAGAAACACATTAGAAAATCTAATACAGAAGAAATTAAATCCCAGTTAGTTAGTGTAAAAACTGAATTAAAAGATGGTATTTTTATTTTTACAGGAGCAATGACAATTGCAGAATTTACAAAAAAAATTAATAAACCTGCTAATGAAATCATTACAAACCTTTTTAAAAAAGGAAAAATGTATACTTTAAATCATACACTTTCTGAAGATGAAATAGCTGAATTGTGTATTGAATATGGTTTTGATTTTCAAAAAGAAGTAGAAATAAATGCTTCCAACTTTATGGATGAAGTTGAAATAAGTGATCATGAAAGTGAACTTGAAAATAGAGTACCAATAATTACTATAATGGGACATGTTGATCATGGTAAAACAACATTATTAGATACTATAAGAAAAAGTAATGTTGCAAGTGGTGAAGCTGGTGGTATTACTCAACACACTGGTGCTTATCAAGTTGAATACCAAAACAAAAAAATAACCTTTTTAGACACTCCAGGTCACGAAGCATTTACAGAAATGCGTGCAAGAGGTGCAAAAATAACAGATATTGTTATTTTAGTAGTTGCTGCTGATGATGGAGTTATGCCTCAAACCATTGAGGCAATTGATCATGCAAGAAATGCAAAAGTTCCTATAATAGTTTTTGTTAACAAAATTGACAAACCTTCAATTGATATTGAAAGAGTAAAATCAGAACTTTCTACCCACAATATTCTTCCTGAAGAATGAGGAGGAGACAATATGTTTGTTTATGGTTCTGGTAAAACCGGTCAAGGACTAAACGACTTATTTGAAGCAATTAATTTACAAGCGGAAGTTCTTAATTTAAAAGCAAATAGAAATAGATATCCTATCGGTACAGTAGTTGAATCAAAATTAGATAAAGGTAAAGGAGTTACTGCAACATTAATTGTTCAAAATGGAACTCTTTATCCAAGAGATTTTATTGTTGCAGGTTCTAAATACGGAAAAATTAGAACAATGCATGATTCCCATGGACAAATTCTTGAAAAAGCAACTCCAGGTACTCCTGTAGTTGTTACTGGTTTAAATTATGTGCCTTTAGCAGGAGATAAATTCTTTGGTTTTCCAGAAGAAAAATTTGCTAAAAATTTAGCTGAAGAAAAAGCTTTTGTAGATAAACAAACACAACTAAAAGAAAGAAATTCCGTAATTTTTGAAGAAGGTAAAAAAGTTATTAATTTAATTATCAAAAGCGATGTGCACGGAACTTCAGAAGCTATAAAATCATCTTTAGAGAGATTAAAAAACGATGAAGCTTTTGTTAATGTAGTACATGCTTCTGTTGGAGATGTTACAAAAGCAGATATTTTACTTGCAGAAGCATCAAATGCAATTATTTATGTATTTAATACAAATGTCCCAAGCTCTATAAAACAGTTTGCAACTCAGCAAAAAATAGAGATAAAAGAATATTCTGTAATTTATAAAATCACCGAAGAAGTAGAGACTTTATTAAAAGGTTATAAAGAACCAAAATATGAAGAAGTTAATATAGGTGAAGCATTAGTTCTTAAACTTTTTAGTTATTCAAAAGTTGGGATTATTGCTGGATGTACTATGATTAGTGGTAAATTTAAAAATAACTGTAAAGTTAAAGTTATTAGAAAAAATAAAGTTATTTATACAGGAAAATTGGACTCTTTAAGAAAAGGTCCAAATGATGCTAAAGAAGTAGCAATGGGTATGGAATTTGGTTGTCATATTTATAAATATAACGAAATTCAAGTTGATGATACTATTCAAGCATTTGAAGATGTTTTAATTGAAGAATAATATGAACTCAATTACATTAAGAAAAAAAGAATCCCACTATTTTTTACTAGTTTCTAAAATTATAAGTGAAGAAATAACAAATGCTAATATAATTGGAGCAACTGTAAATGATGTAAAACTTTCTAACGATGGTTCACATTTAAAAATTTATTTAAGTTTTATAAAATCACCTCAAAAAGGTTTAGAAGCAATAAATAATGCAAAAGGATTTATTAGAACTCAATTATCCAAAATAGTAAATTCTAGAACAGTGCCACAATTACATTTCTTTTTAGATGAAGTATTAGACAATGCACAAAGAATAGAAGAAATACTTGCTAAAATCAAAGAAAAAGATAACTCTAAGTAAGTTATCTTTTTTTATTTAGGATTATTAATATAAAGTCATAAATTGAAAAAACATTTGGTTAAGCTTTCGGTAGTGTAAGATATTTTGTGTAAATTTCTCTTGCTTACTTTTTAGTAAGAGATT
>NZ_JBTGVG010000003.1:0-50172 GCF_054343455.1 Mycoplasma sp. 1012 | reverse complement strand
GCAACAATTTGCTGCGACGTTATAAAATAATGTTAAGTTTTTGTGTCCATGTTTAAATCCGCATTTTTATATTTCAATCATTTCAAATTTTGATGGTTCTAATTCTATTGATTTTAATAATTTATTTTTAAAGGAATTAGGGTTGCTAGAAGTTTCAAAACCGAAATAGTCAAATTCCAAGGAAGAAAGAAAACCGAAACCATAACCATCATCTCCTGTATTTTGCATAAAGATAGCAACCATTTCTCCACTTTCATCATAAACTATACTTCCTGATGCTCCAGAAATTAAATCATATTTATCGTTATTATTGTTGTTATCATATTGAATAAAAGTTTTAAAATAACCATATTTTGCAAATTCTTGTGCTTGATCATTTATAGTTACTTTTTCTATTCTATTAATAATATGTTCTCTATATCTTCTACCAGAAAAGTTTAGATGAGGATCTTGTGGGAAACTGCTAACAAAGAATTTTACATAATTATTTTGGGAAATATAATTAGTTTTTTTGCTTAATTTAAGTGGTTTTAATTTTTGTCATTCATTTAAGTAATTGATAATTTTGGTATTTTTTTCTAATTTTGCTTGTTTTAAAATTGGTTCAATATCAATTATAGATATTGATATATCAGCATTATTTCTATTTGAATCTTGTTCTTTTGTTTCATCTCTTTTGGTTTGATTTATTGCTTGTCAAAAATTAAAATTGAATCATTTTTTTTCTACATTTATTGAAATTTCACTATTAGCACTATTTACCTTGGAATCGTTGAAATCTGGAATTAAAAATTTTTTTAAAACTCTAGAATCATATCATCTTGTTTCTAAAATGTCACTAACGTGTCTATTTGTTATGAAAAAATATCTATAATCATTTGGATCGTTGGGTTTAACTTTTGCAAGCATAGTTGAAGTTCCACCACCAACAACAAAAACTCTTTTTCTAATTTCTTGAAAATTTGTGTCGGTTTCTTGTTCTAAAATTCTTTTACCATTACTAAATTTAAGTGGATTATTAATTTTGTTTGAATAATATTGTCCATTAGAACTTAATTTAGCATGTAAATCTGATTGATAAGTTTCAGGAACAAGTGAGAAATTTTCATCTTCTTCATCTTTTGTTAAATATGAAACATCAACTAAAGTATTATATTTAGAAATAAAAATATTGTTTTCAATTTTAGTTTCATCTTGAGTGAAACTAAAATCAGGAATATAATCACTATATTCATCGTTTGGTTTAATTTTTATAATTAAATTAGAATCATTATCGATATTATAATTAAATTTTACAAAAGGTTCTTCAAAAAACTCAGTTACTCATTCGTTATTTAAAACATTTTTATTATTTAATAATTCTTCTAAATTTATTAGTATTCTTTGAGAAATTTTTGTTTCAAAAGAATCATCTTTTTTTCTAAAATCAAAGGTAATTCCTATTTTTTTATCAGTAAATGGTTTATTTAAAAAGTTTTTTAAATTAAGTTTTAATGTTGCTTCTTTTTTGTTTCCTGATAATTTAATTTCTTGATATTGAATAAAAATAGGCATAAGTTTATTAACGTATTTATAAATATTATTTTCTTCTTTGAATCTTGCTTGTAAATCTGGTATTTTAGATAAAAGTTTTTCAGCAGGAATAGGATTATTAAAATCACTAAAGTTTGTTCATTTTGGAAACTCATCACTAAATTTAAAAGTCCCTTGAATATATTTTAATATTTTTGTCATTTCAATATTAAAATAATTTTTTACTAGATTTAAATTATTATCAGTTTTTTCTAGAAGGACACTATTTGGGAAAATATTTTTATCAAAAATAATTTTAGGGTTATTGATATTACCACTTTGAGTTAAAGTTTTATTTTCTAAAATATCAGGTTTTGGGAAGGAAAATAATTTATCTTTAATTAAAATTGATAAAGGTGGGAATGAAATTTCTTTTGATTCATAAAGAATTTTTATCAAGTTGTATTCAACACCTTTTTTTATTTGATTTTTTATATTAAAAAATACAAAAGAGTTGTCACTTGAAATTTCTTCATTAGTTAATTCTATAAGATTATTTTCTTCACTTGTTGGTGATAAAAACACGGAAAATACAGCATTATTAGGAATATAAAATTGGTTTTTATCATAACTAAGTTTTATTGAATAAAGATTTTTTGATTCATCAAATATTAATTCTGAACTTGAAAAGTTTTTTATTGTAGTTTTTGCAGTAGTTACTTCTTTTACAAGTTTTTCTATAGTTAAATTTTTATTATTTAAAGAAAAAGAATCAATATAGTATTGAGTATTGCTTTTTAATTCATTTACATTTATTTCAATAAAAGGAGAATTAACTTCGTAATTACTTACTATTATCTCTTTTTCTTCTTCATCAGAATTTTTAGATTTTAATACTAATTTAAAAGTTTTTAGATTTTCATTAGATAAATTAAATTCTGAAAAATGGAATATTACTAAAAAACTGTTTTCTGTAATGTTTTTAAAATTTATAAAATCTATAACAAAATTATCTTCTTTATTTTCTATTTCATTGCTAATTTTTTTAGTTGTAAATTTAGTATTTAAAATTTCATTTGATATTATTATTTTGTTTTTTAAATCTTTAAAATTTATTTTTGAAACTTTTAATGTTTTTGAACTTGAAGATAAGATTTTATTTAAATTTATATTTAAAATATTGTTTTGTAAAATATCTTCAAATAAATATGTATTTTGTTCTTCATCAATTAATTCAACAATAGTAATTGGGTTAGATTCTTCTAGATATTCAGTATTGTTAAGAATAAAATTGATATTAGAAACTTCTTCTCTTTGATTTAAAACTGAAGAATTATTAATTTCAATATTTGCTATTTCTAGTTGAAATTTAGTACTAAAATTATTAAAATTTACTTCTTGATTATTTATTATTATTTTATAAATAAAGTATTCATAATTGGATGTCAAGTTATTTATTTCAAATACTAATAAATTCTTTTCTAAAGGAATTTCCTTTATAAAAGAATTATTAACTAATATTTCTTGATTATCAGAATTTTTATAATATATTTGTATATTTTCTTTTGTTGTACTAATATTGGAATTTAATTTTAATTCTATTTCTACTGAAGAATTTTTTGAATTTTTATATTTTATATCATCTATAATATAAAAATTTTTGTCTTCATTTTTATTTATTTCTTTATTTTGACAAGAAATTAAAGTTGTTAAAAATAAAGGGGTGCTTGTTAAAATTCAGATTTTCTTTTTCATAAATTATTTAAAAATTTTCTTACCTAATGTTTTATATAATTTAATTTTATTATTTAGTAAGTCAAAAGCTTTTTGTAAAGTGTTATTATCGAGTAAATCAATATTAGAATCTTTTAAAATGTTTAAAGGTCAATCTTTGGAACCAGAACTTAAAAATTTATTAATGTAATTTTCTAATTCTTGAACACCATTTTCTTTATATTTTTGGAAGAAAATATTTGCTACTATATAACCAATAGCATATTTATAAACATAGAAATTATAATAAAAATGAGGTACAATTACTGAATAAATATTGCTTTTATTTCCTACTTTTTCTTTATTTTTGATATTTGTATATTTGTTTAAAACATCAACATAAATTTTTTCAAAACTTTCAAAAGTTTTCATAGGAACAGAATTATCAATATTTTTATAAAGTTCATATTCATAATTAGCTCATTGACATTGTCTTACTACTGTTGAAAGAAAATCTTGAATAGATTTTTCAAGCAAATGAAATTTTAATTTTTCATTTTTTGCATTAGTAAACATATAATCAAAAAGCATTAGTTCGTTGAAAATTGATGCAATTTCAGCAAGAAAAATAGGATAGTCTGCGTGTTCATAAGGCTGATTTTGATCTGAATATCAAGAGTGCATTGAATGACCCATTTCATGTGCTAAAGTAGCAACTGAATTTAATGTTCCATTAAAATTCATAAGGATATATTTTTTTTCAAGTGAATAATGACTTCCGATTGAATATGCTCCACTTCTTTTGTTAGGAACTGTTAAATAATCAACTCATCTTTGATTTATTGCTTCTTTCACTTTATTTAAATAAGTTTCTCCCAACGGTTTAACTGCTTCAAAAAGTAAAGATTGTGCATCTTCTACTGAGTATTTTTCTTTAATATTTACAAGTGGAAGCATTGAATCTCATGGTTTATAATCTTTATTATATTTTTGTTTAAAAAATTGTTTTTTAGTTTTGTAAAAAAGATCATATAAATTTGAGTTTGATTGAACAATAGAAAATAGTTTATTTAAAAGTTCTAAAGGAACTTTGTCATTGGATATTTCTTTTTCAACCAAAGAATTATAGTTTCTATTTAGAGCATCTGTAGATTTATTTCTTATATGTTGTTCAAGTAAGGAACTAAAAGTTTGTTTATGATTTAAAAAACCATTTAAATAGTTAGTATATGCTTGCTTTCTTATATTTTCATCTTTTCTTTTTAAATATGAAAAGTAAGTAGATTGATTTAAGGTAAACTTTTTATTTTTACTTATAATTTCATCGAATTTAGTTTCAGAATCTCTTAAAATTGCAAAAGTTTGGTATAAAGAAACCTCTCCTTTTGATGTTTGTGTTATATAATTTTCCACTTCGTCTACATACTTATGTTCTTTTTTAGATAAAATCTCTTCAACATCTTTATTATATAATTGAAATCTTGGATCTGATTTTCATTCATTTATTTTGTGTGAATTTTTAAAATACTCATTTTCTTCAGAACCAAGTTCTTTAATAAAATCTGAGTATTTATTTAACAGCAAACCAAAATGAGTTGAAACCACTGGTTCAACTAAATTAGTATTTTTTTTGTTAGATAAATAGTTATAAATTTGTGAAAAATATAAATCAAATTCTTTTTGTTTTTCTTTATATTCAATAAATTTATCTATATTTTCAAATTTAGTTTTACTTGTTTTTATTACTGGAATAGAATATTTTTCAAAATCATCTAATCATTCTTGAATTGATTTATTTTTTAAAATAAATTCTAAATCAAATTTATATTTTTCTGGTATTTCATTATAATTTTTATAATTTTTCATTTTTTCTCCTTAAATTTTAATCTTTTCTATAACCTTCTTTGGATAATATTTTTTGAATTGAATTTCAATATTTTTTTAGTCAAGAATTTTCAGAAGTTCTTGTATTTAAATAAAATAAAATTGGGTTAATTTCTTTATTTTCAGGGTTTATTTCACTAAATAATATTCTTTCTTTACTATTTTCATTATCAATGGTTCCTGGTTTTTTAGCATTTGTTGCAAAAAGGGATCCAACAAGAATTTTATTACTATCAAATACTGCTGAACCTGAACTCCCAGTTCAAAACGAATTTAATATTCCAACACCGTTTAAATATCAAATATTTTCAAAATTGGCATTATTATAGTAAAACTTTCCTTCGCCCTCTAATTGTGAATTTTTAAAATTGATATTTTCTTTTAATATGGATGTTTCTTTTGTTACAAACTCATTATATTTTGGATCAACAATAAATGTATTTGTTGAATTGTTAAAAGAAATTAAAGATTCATTAAAATATCGTTTAGCTGTTGTTTCTCCAATAAAAGAATTTTTTTCAAATGCATTTTGTTGAGAATCTACAACTGTAGAATAACCAAAAACATTTAGATTCAATTTGGAATTATTTCCATCTTCACTTTGAATATTTCCAATTAAAGTTGGATTTAAATCATATTCTTTAAAAGCTTCTGGTTTTTCTATGTTATTTTTCAGTTTAATTTTAATTATTGAAAAATCAGTTCCTGAATTTGGATAATTAGTTATTGTTGGTTGATGCTGAGCATCTAGATTTCAATAGTTTTTAAAGTTATGATCATAAAGTAATGGTTCCATAATTTCATATGATTCTATAAAAGAGAAAGGTGATTGGAAGTTTGTATTTATTACTTGAGAGTCATAATTGAAACCAAAATTATCTCCATTGTCTTTTTGTGGATTGTAATAAGAAAAATGTTTTTTCAAAATGTCAGAAACTAATTTTGTATTAACTGGATTTTTATTAGTATCATTTCATTCTTGACTGTCATTTGGTTTTAAAAGAAATAACTCATTTTGAAATAAATTTGTAAAGGTTTTTTCAGGTATGGAACCATCATAATTTAGTGAAGCTTGAGCTTGAAAAACATTATTAAGCATTGATAATTTTTCTTCAGTTATTTGTTTATAATTGTTATTTTGACTAATAAGTTGCGAAGAATTTGTATAAACTTGTGGAAATTTTAATACTTTAGTAACATGAATATTTGTTGCTAAATAATAAGTTAAATTTTCTGAATCAGAAGGATCTTTATCAATAACTCAAGCTGTTCCATTTATTGAAGAAAACGGAAATAATACTGATCTTTTACCAGCCTTATCGCTATAAACATTTCATAATTCATCAAAGTAAGTAATTCTCATAGAACGTTTTTCTAAAAATTCACCCATTACTCTTTTATCATTTTGTAAATTTGAATAAATTTCTTTTATTTCAACATCTTGCTTATTTAAAATCTCTTTTGGAGTTGATATAATAAAATTATTTTCTAGATTAGCGACAAAAAAATCACTATCTTTTTCATTATTGTAAATTAATGCATATTTAACTAAATATTTTGTATTTTCCTTTAATTTTGGAATACTTATTCATTTTTTGCTAATAATTTCTTTATCAGTTGTGATTTTAGAATCTTCTTTTATTATATTATCATTATTTAATTCATAAATAATTAATGAAATGTATTTATTTAAATCATTAGAAGATAAGTCATAATTTAAATTGAAAGTATTACCAAAATCACTTGTTTCAATTTCCTTATTTTTTTCATTCGTTGTAAAAGAAATGTTTGAATTAGAAAATACAATTTCTTTGTTTATTTCTTCTTTTATGGAAAATTCCAAATTATCATTTTGTTGATTGGTTTGTTTAATTGATTTTAATAAATATGGCTTATTTGGAATAATATTATTTTTAAAGGAAAAAGTTGCAATTTTACCATTTACATAATTTTCGTTTTTTATAATTGAAACACTACTTAACTCTTTTTCTTCATTTTCATTTTTTAGTTGTAGTTCAATTTCTAAATGTGAATTTACATTTTTATCAAATTCAATATTTAATTCTCATTGCTCAGAAGAATTATTAAATTTAACTAAATTGTTAAAATTAATAACATTTACTTTATTGTTTGTTTCACTTGGATTTTCTTTATTTTCGTTCTTTTGAACAGAACAAGATAGAGAAACAGCACTTAAGAAAGTAGGAACTGCTATAAGACCTATAGAATATAAGTTTTTAAATATTTTTTTCTTTTTCATATGTTATCTTTCATTTTAATAATATAAAATAATACCAAAAAAAATTCTTTTTTAAAGCATTAAAAGCATAAAAAAAGAAATCATTTTAAATGATCTCTTTTTTGTTTTTTATTTTACTTCAAAGACAATTTCATCTTTAGAAGAGTTTTTCAATTGTTTATTAATAACTTCTGTTTTTGTTGAATCTGAAGTAACAATATAAACAATATCAGTTTTTTCAACAGCTGTTTTTAAGAATTCCATATCAACTTCAGCAATTAATTGTCCTTCTTTTACTTCACTTCCTTGTTCAATAAATGAAGTGAAACCTTTTCCAGATAAATTAACTGTGTCAATTCCTATATGAATTAAAATATTAATTCCTTCTTTTGTGGTTAAACCATAAGCGTGTTTTGTTGGGAATACAGTAGTTGCTACACCATTAAATGGTGAATAAATTTTAACTATTTTTTTAGTTGCATCTGGAGAAACAATAACACCATCACCAAGCATTTTTTCTGAAAAAACACCATCGTTTATTTCAGAAATATCTTTAATAGTACCTGAAGTAATATTTTTAAATTTAACAACTTCTTTGTTATCTAAATTCATATTATTATTTGTATCTTGTTGAATTTCGTTTTCTTGTTTTTCTTCGTTGTCTAAAACAAGTTTTTCACCTTTGTGAGAACTAATTTTTGAATTTAATTGTTCAGCAACTGGTCCAAAAATAACTTGAACGTGTTTATCACCGATAAATTTAACACCTTTTGCACCTGCTGCTTTTAATCTTTCTTCATTTACTTTTGTTTTATCAAGAATATCATATCTTAATCTTGAAGCACAGTTATTAAAACTTTCAATATTTTCTCAACCACCAAAAGCAAGAACTATTTCAGTTTCTTGTGCATTTAAAGAAGATTTGGTTGTTTGTTTTGAACTTTTTTGATTTTTGAAATCTGCTTTTGTAAATAATTTAGTATTGCTTCCTCTACCAGGAGTTTCTAAATTCATTTTTTTGATTACAAAGTAGAAAACAAAGTAATAAATTGGAGCATAAGCAATTCCGATTACTGCTCATCATCAGAAGTTAGTTCCTTTTAATACAGGAATTGCTCCGTAAATAATTAAGTCAAGAATTCCACCAGAGAAAGTTTGACCTATATGAGCACCTAAAATGTTCATAAACATAAATGCAAATCCAGCCATTATTGCGTGGAATCCTCAGAACATATAAGGAGCTAAGAATAGGAATGTAAATTCAATTGGTTCTGTAACTCCTGTTACAAATGAAGTAAGTGCTGAAGGAACAACACTACTTAATGCTATTTTTCTGTTTTCTTTTGGAGCTGCCATTACCATTGCTGCAGCTGCAGCAGGTAAAGCAAATTGCATAAATGGATATTTACCTTGTAAGTATCTACCTACTTTAATTCCAAGTTGTTTTTCAAAGAAAGTAAATACAGGAGCAATTTCAGTTTTTCCATTTACATTATAAACAACATTGTTAAATTCTAATGATAAAGCACTATTTGAAATTAGAGAGTCTCCAGCTCATTTAGTTGGGTTTTTAGCCATTAATTTATAAAGTTCTGTTGCTGTAATGTAACTTTTTCAGTTTTCTTGTAATGCATAGTTTGTAGAAGATAAAGGACCACCTTCTTTAAGAGCATCTCCTAAAGAAGAGTACACATCTCCACCAACATTTGTGTATCATAATGGAGCATAAAATGCATGATGCAATCCAAATGGAATTAAAGATCTTTCAATAATTCCAAACACAAGTGATTCAAGACCTACTGGAGCTTTATTTAAAAGTTTACCAAATGCTGTTAGTCCAGCACCTATTCATGGTCAAAAGATCAAGAATAAAAAGGTTAATGGAATCATAGCAACGATTGAAACAATTGGCACAAAACGTTTTCCTCCAAAGAAGGAAATCATTTGTGGTAATTGGATTTTGTAGAATTTATTATATAAATAAGAAATTAAAATACCTACAATTATAGATCCGAAAATGGAAGTTTGTAAAGATAGAATTCCAAAACTACTTTTTACAATTTGTAATGAAGATTCTAAACTTCTACCAGCACCACCAAAAAGAACTACATAACCTTTTAATTCTTTATAAACAATTTCTCCTTGTTTATTAACTTCTACTACAATATTATTAACATTTCCAGCAGTTACTTGACTGCTATTAGATAATGTTTCATAAACTGGTGATATAAAAGGAACTTGTAAAGCTAAAAATACAAAGTATCCTACAATAGCTGAAAAGACAGCTGTTCCTGCATCATTTGTAAAGGAAACTACAAATGCAGCAGCAAATAATAAAGGTAAAGCGTCAAAAATTGGTTGACCTAATTGTTTAATAAAAATCCCAAATACTTTTCCACCACCTGATGATAAATTTTCAATGGTAGCACCTATACCAAGAAATAATCCAGCTATCGCCATAACAGCAATAGGTAGTAAAAAAGCACCTGAAATTTTTGATAAAATCAACTTAGCTTTTGCACTAAAGTTTTTGTCATTAACTACTACTTTATCTTTGCTTTTTGTTTTAAAGAAAAATTTCATTTTATCCTTTCTAAAATTACCTACTATAATAAAGTATAGTTAGGTGATAAAATTATATGTTATATTCTGTAAAATAAATTAAAAAAGATTCAAAAAATAGTTAATTTTTGGAAAATTGTTGATATTTGTTAATCTTTTGGCGTTTTTCTGTGTGTTTTTTATATTTAAAACAAATGGTTCACTCGCCTTTAATAACTTCAGGTAAAGAATTTAAAACACTTTCAACAGTGCCAAAATAGTGTTTTTCATGCATTTTAGTTATTTCTTTTGATAAAAAAACTTCAATTTCTTGATTAAAGATAGTTTGTAAATCTTCTAATGTAGCAACCAATTTATAAGGTGAAACATAAGCAATATAGTTTCCTTCAGTTAAGGTTTTAAACTCTTTTTTTCTTTGATTGCTTTTATCAGCTAAAAAGCCAAGAAAAGTAAAATTTCCTTCAAAAGGCGATAAAACAAAAGAAGAAACAAAAGAAGTTGGTCCAGGAATAACTTCTAAAGAAATGTTTAATTCGTAGCATTTTTTTATTAAAAAATAACCAGGATCACTTATTTTAGGCATCCCAGCATCGCTAATTAAAGCAATTTTTTTGTTTTCCAAAAAATAATCCATTATTTTATTAGCAATTTCTTTTTCGTTAAATTTGTGATAAGAAATTAATTTTTTATTTTTTATATTGTAATGATTTAAAAGTTTTAAACTTACTCTTGTATCTTCGCATAAGATAATATCAACTATGTCTAAAGTTTCTAAAGCTCTTAGTGTAATATCTTTTAAATTTCCAATAGGAGTACCTACTATAAAAAGTTTATTTTCATTCATTTTTTAAAAACCTTTCTTTTAAACGAACTATAAAATTCATTTTTTGAAGTTCAAAATTAACATAATAATGTTTTTTTTCATTAAAATCATTAATCATTAACATTATGAATTCATAATCTTTGTAACTTAAATTTAAAATTTTTTGTAAATTAATAATAGTTTGTTTTTGAATAAAAGAATGCTTATTTAAAATTAAATTTTTAATAAGTGCAAAAAAAAGAAATCAAAAAATGGAATGATTTTCTTCTTGCCAATTTAAAATTAAAAAACTAAAAAAATCTTTTGTAGTTTTTATTTTATGTAGTTCTGATTCAAAAGAATTAATAAATTTTTCAATTTTATCTTTTGAATTATTTGTTAAACTTAATAATTCATTAATAACATCGTTTTTTGTTAATAATTCATGTTTTGGATTTTTTAAATTTAAAACAAAAGACCTAGATACTATAGTTTTTAAAACAGCTTTAATGTTTTTAGTTGTAAAAATAATAAAAGTATTTTTATTAGGTTCTTCAATAAACTTAAGTAATGAATTTAATGTAGCAATATGTAAATTTTCAACATTTTCAATAACTAAAATATTATTTTCGTTTTTTTCTGCAGAAGTAGTCATTTTTTTAATTACTTCTTTTAAAATATCTTTATCTAAAGGATTTTCCTTTGTAAACTGAAAAAAGTTTTTGTTTATTTTTTCAATGGTTGTGTTTTGTATTTTAGAAATTAAAAATAACAGAATATTTTCTGCTAATTGTTTATTTTGAGAATTTATAATTCATGAATGAAAGGTTTTACCTGTAGAAAAAGAATTTTCAATTATAGTTTTTGCAATATTATCCATTTTTTGATAACTCCAAAATTTTATCTATTTTATTTTTTACTTGCTCAAAAACTGTTTCTACGGATTTTGAAGCATCAATGATTATATAACGTTTTGAATCACTTTTTGCCATTTGATGATATGAATCATAAACTCTTTGAAAAAATTCAAGAGCATTTTTTTCTATTCTATCGTCACAATGATTATTTTGTGAAATCAATCTTTTTCTTGATTCTTCAGGTGATAAATCAAATAAAAAAGTATAGTTTGGATATGTACCATTAATAACTATATCGTTTAATTCTTTAATTTTGTTTGTTCCGATTAATTGTCCAGCACCTTGATATGCAATTGAAGAATCTACATACCGATCGCAAATAACAATTTTATTTTCTTTTAAACTTGGTCAAATTATTTTTTCTAAATGTAATCTTCTGGAAGCAGCAAATAAAACTGCTTCAGACATTGCATCGATGGAGTTGGTTGGATCAAGAATAATCTCTCTTATTTTTTCTGCTTCTTTTAAATTATTTCCACCGGGTTCTCTTGTATAAACAAAAGATAAATTAGAATAATTTTCTTTAAAATATTTTTTTAATTTTTCTAAAATTGTAGATTTTCCACTACCATCTAATCCTTCAAAAGTTATAAACATAATTTTACTCTTTTCTATTGTTTATTGATTCTTTGATTGTTATTATATCCATATAATCTAATGAAGCACCCATTGGGATTCCAAAAGCTATTTGAGAAATAATAATTTTTTTAGTTTTTTCTTTAAGGTTTTTATGAATTAAATTTGTTAATTTTAATCCATCAATTGTTGGAGAAAGAGCAATTATTATTTCTTGAAATTGAGAAGAAAAACTCAATATTTTTTCAATTTCAAGTTGATAATTTTCTTTGTTTTTAATATCGAAAATAAAGTATTTTCCTTTATAAAAATCACTTTGTTCTATTTTTAATAATTCATTGTCACTTTCGATTATTAATAATTTTTTCTCCCTTTTTTCATCTAAACAAATATCGCATTGTTTGTTTTTGGAAATAAAATTGCATGAAATGCATTTATTTAAATTTTGGTTGAGTTGCTTAAAAGAATTTAGTAATTTTTCTAACTCTTCATAATTAAGATTTAGAGTATAGAAAGCTATTTTTTCAGCCTGTTTTTTTGTTATTCCAGGAATTTTTTTTAAATTCTCAACTAACTCATTAAATTCACTTCCTATCATTACATCATTCCGTTTGCTGGTGCAATTTCATCATGTTTTTTATTTATTTTTTCAACAAGTTCATTTATTGCTAAAATAATAACATCTTCAAGTGTTTCTTTATCTTCAGGATCAATTAATGCTTCATGCACATTAATTGATTTTAATGTTCTGTCCCCATACATTTCTAATTTTATTCCTTGTTTTTCTAATTCAAAAACTGTAGAGTTTAATTCATTAAGTTTTTTTGTATAACTTTCTTGCATTTTTTTTGCTTGTTTTATCATTTCTTGTATATTCATTTTTACCTCTTTTTTATTTTTTAAATTTATCTCCGAATATGGAAATCATTTTTTCTTCTTCGATTTCTTTTTGAGTTTTATAAACTATTTCTGGTAATTCATTAAAAACATCAGGAAGAGTTTTTAATTCTTGCATTCTTTTTCATTTTTGAGACGCTAAGTCAAATAATTCTTTAGATATTGCAAAGAAATGAATTTCTTCTTCAAAAATTAGTTTATTTAACTCTCTAAAATTAATTTGAGACTTTACACTATTTAAAGCTCAAATTGAATTTTCATTTTCTGGAATAGCAGAAACTAAAATAAATTTATCAGTTGCAGTAATAATTTTAACATCTAATAAGTAATTAATGTATTCTTCATATTGTTTATTGCCAAGAGAAATTAGTTCCAAATTCTTTAGTTGCTCTTTTCTTTTTTGAAGAAAATCTCTTGAATTTGCTTTGGTTTTGAATAAACCAAACAAATTAATTACTTCATCTACAGTTAAAATATCTTCCTCGATAACTCCGATATCTATACTTTCTGTTTTAAGACCTGGTATTGGTTCATCTTCATCGTCTAAAAGAGAAAATGCAGATTTTTTTTCTTTTGTTTCTATTTTTATATTTTCAGTATTTTCTAAAGATAAATCATCATAAACTTTAATTTCATGCTTTTCAGTTTGTATATTTTCTTCATCTTTTTTGTTGTCTAAATTAATTTGATTAGTTTGATATATGTTTTCTTTAGTTTGTGTTAAATAATCTTGACTATTTATGATATTTTCTGTTTCTTGGTATTTTTCATCAATAGTTTCATTATCAAGTAAAATAACTTCTGTACTTTTCTTTAATAAAGTTGTATCGGTTAAGTCTTTATTTAAGTCTTGAGAAAAAATTGAAGTAATTTCTTGAGTTGCTTTATTGTTATTATCTTTAGAAGGATTGTTATTTATTTGAAATACGGAAGTATTTTTATTTTCTATTTCTTCATTTTGTTCTTCTGAAATTTCATCTTGTAGAAAACTTTCTTTAAAGATATTTGAATTTAAGTTTTCATTCTTTATTTCTGTTTTTTCTTTTATTAAAGAAGTTCTATTAATAGGATTTTCCTTTATTTCTTTTCCTTCTAAGAATAAACTATCTATTTTGTGTAAATTATTTGTTGTATTTTCTTTATTTATAATATTGACAGAATTGTCAATTTCTAAATTTTTTATTGCCTTTGCAACTTCAGAAATATTTTCAACTTTTACTGTTTCTTTTTGCTCGTTTTTTAAATTTTCATCAGAAGAATTATTATTTAAAAACAGGAGTTTTAATAATAAAATTTCAATAAAAGTTTTGTTATTTTCAATTACATATAAATTTTTTAAAGAATTATTTAATTCAGTAATAATATTAAAAGCATATTTTATATTTATATTAATATTTTCAACTTCTTGCTGTGATAATGTTTCTAAAATATTAACTTTTTTAGTTTTATGAAAAATTATATAATCTCTCAATACAATTAAAAAATTGTTGATAAATGATGCAAAATCTATACCCTTTTCAAAAAGAGAGTCAGCAATTTCTATAATTTTTTCTACAGAATTACTATTTAAATAATTTAATATTTGAACATAATCACCATTAGAAATAAGAGAGAAAATTTCTTCCACTTTTGTTAAAGTTAAATCATTATTAGAGAACAAAATTGCTTGTTCTAATAATGATAGTGCATCTCTTAAACCACCATCAGAAAGTTTTGCTATTTTTTCTATTGCCTTTATTTGGAAAGAAATTTTTTCTTTATTTAAAATTTCTTCTAACTGATTTGTGATTATGTTTTGATTAATTTTAGAAAAATTAAATTTTTGTAATCTTGATAAAACAGTTAAAGGTATTTTTTGTGGGTCAGTTGTAGCTAGAATAAAAATTATATGCTTTGGCGGTTCTTCTAGAGTTTTTAATAGAGCATTGAATGCTGATTTAGAAAGCATATGAACTTCATCGATAATATAAATTTTAAATTTAGAATTAGTTGGTAAATTTTGAATATTTTCTTTTAATTCCCTAATTTCATCAACTCCGTTATTTGATGCTGCATCCATTTCGATAATATCAAAATTTTTATTTATGTTGCTAATGCAAAAATCACAAGCATCAATGTTTTCTCTATGAGCACAATTAACAACAGTTGCAAAAATTTTTGCAACTGTGGTTTTTCCAGTTCCTCTTGGACCTGAAAAAAGATAAGCATGAGAGATTTTATTACTTATGATAATGTTTTCTAATGTTTTAATTATAAAATCTTGACCTTTTACATCACTGAATTTAGTTGGTCTATAAGTTCTATAAAGTGCTTGATAATCTTGTTTTTCCATATAACTATTATTTTAATATAAAATGGTTTAAAACCATAAAATATTATTACTCCTTTTTATTTTTTTATAATCATTCTTTAATTATAAATTTTAATAGAATATTTTAAATAGATTATTATATAATTTAATATATGAAAAAAAGATTAGTAACAGGCGTTCAAGCAACTGGTAAAATAACACTGGGTAATTATATTGGAGCAATTAAAAATACAGTAAAACTTCAAGAAGAATATGAATCTTTTATTTTTATCGCTGATTTACATAGTTTAACGTTGCCAATAGAAAGAAAAGATTTAAAACAATTTAGAGAAGATGTTTTTGCTTTATATTTAGCTTGTGGTTTAGATCCAGAAAAAAGCACAATTTTTTATCAATCTGATGTTGATGCTCATTCGGTTTTAAATTGATTTATTTTAGTAAACACCACTATGGGTGAACTATCAAGAATGACGCAATTTAAAGATAAAAGTAGTAAAATAAAAAATCAAAATGGAACATATTTAATTCCAACAGGGCTCTTTATTTATCCTACTTTAATGGCTTCAGACATCCTTCTTTATAATGCTGATATTGTGCCAGTAGGAATTGATCAAATTCAGCATTTAGAATTAACAAGAAACATTGCCGAAAGATTAAATAAAAGTTATAAAATGAATTTTAAATTACCAGAAGCTTATGTGCAAAAAACGGGTTCAAAAATTATGGGTTTACAAGATCCAACTAAGAAAATGTCCAAGTCTAATACTAATCAAAATGACTCCATTTTTTTATTGGATGATCCAGAAATTGCTTATAAAAAAATAATGAAAGCTGTTACTGATTCTGAAAACAAAGTTTATATTTCAAAAGACAAACCTGGGATATTGAATTTATTAACGATTTATAGTTCTTTGAAAGATATCACTTTAGAAGAAACTGAAACATTATTTAAAGAAAAAAATTATAAAGAATTTAAAGAATCAGTTGCTACTGTAGTTAAAGAATTTTTAACTAATTTACAGGAAAAATACAGAGATTGTAAAAAAAATATAAAAGAATTATCATTAAAAGGAAAAGAAAAAGCTAATTTAGTAGCTTTAAAAACAATTGAAAAATTTAAAGAAAGAATAGGATTATAAAATGAAATTTAATAAAGAATTAAACCATACAACAAGTCACTTATTAGCTGCTGCAGTTATTGAATTATATCCAAATGTTCAATTAGGATTTGGTCCTTCAACTGAAGAAGGTTTTTATTATGATTTTAAATTTGAAAAGCCAATAAGTGATGAAGATTTAAATAAAATTGAAAAGAAAATGAAAAGTTTAGCTTCTGGTGGTTACAAAATGGTAAAGACAAGTGGAGAAAATTATTCTTTTACAGATAAACCGTTTAAAAAAGAATTATATGATGAAATAATTTCTAAAAATCAAGAAGTAA
This sequence comes from Mycoplasma sp. 1012, assembly GCF_054343455.1. Lineage (NCBI taxonomy): Bacteria > Bacillati > Mycoplasmatota > Mollicutes > Mycoplasmatales > Mycoplasmataceae > Mycoplasma > Mycoplasma sp. 1012. Next base: position 33,318 of record NZ_JBTGVG010000003.1, on the reverse strand, counting down.
CATTTTATTCTTTAATAAATCCTTCTAACAATAAGATTCTTTTTGAAGACCTATGTTCAGGTGGTCATGAAAATTCAACATCAAAAATTAAACATTTTAAATTACTATCAATAGCTGGTGCATATTGAAGAGGAAAATCAGAAAATGAGCAGTTGACAAGAATTTACGGAACTTCTTGAGAAACTAAAGAAGAGTTAGATCAATTTTTAGAAATTTTAAAAGAAAGAAAAGAAAGAGATCATAGAAAAATTGGGAAAGAATTAAATATTTTTACTTTTTCACATCTTTCAGGTCAAGGACTTCCTATTTGATTAGAAGATGGAATGAAAATTAGAAACGCAATTAGAGATAGAATTTTATTTTTTGACAAAAAATATGGATTTAAAGAAGTTTTAACTCCACATTTTGGTTCAGAAGAACTTTACAAAACTTCTGGTCATTTAGAACATTATAAAGATGATATGTTTAAACCTATAGAGGTAGAAAATGAAAGATTAATTGCACGTCCTATGACTTGTCCACATCATATTATTTTATTTGATAGACAAAAAAGAAGTTATAAAGAACTACCTATACGTTATTCTGAGCAGTCAAGACTATATAGATATGAAAAATCAGGAGCTTTAACAGGACTTGAAAGAGTAAGAGGTATGGATTTAACTGAAGGTCATATTTTTGCTAGAAAAAGTCAAATTGTAGATGAATTTAAACATTTATATAAAATGATTATTGAAACATTAAATATGTTTAATATTAAATTAGATTATGTTTCTTTTTCTAAAAGAGATCCTGAAAATAAAGAAAAGTTTTTCAATAATGATGAAATGTGAAACCAAGCAGAAAGTGATTTAGAAAAAGTTTTAAAAGAATTGAATATTGACTATGAAGAAAAAATAGGAGAAGCAGCATTTTACGGACCAAAAATTGATTTTCAAGTAAAAACAGTTTTAAATCATGAAATTACTATGTCTACATTACAGTTAGATTTTCTGCTTCCTGAAAAATTTAAAATAAGTTTTATAAATGAAAATAATGAAAAGGAAACTCCAGTTTTAATCCATAGAGGTTTAATAGGGACATATGAAAGATTTATTTCTATTGTTCTTGAACAAACAAAGGGAAATTTACCATTTTGAGCAAGTCCAAGACAATTTGTTGTAATTCCAATTCAAAATGATAAACACTTAGAATTTGCAAAAAAAATAAAAGAAAAATTACAATTATTAAACTTTAATGTTGATTTAGATGATAGAGACGAAAGAATTAATAAAAAAATAAGAGAAGCGCAATTAATGAAGACAAAATACCAAATTATTATTGGTGATAATGAAATTAAAAATAATTTGGTTACTTATAGAAAATACGGTGAAGAAAACTCAACCAGTGAAAATGTTGATAATTTTATAATAAAAATGCTTCATAAATTACATTATAAAAAATAATGAGAATTACAAAAGTTCCAAGTTGATTATTTACTATTTTAATAGTTATAATTCCTATTTTAGTTATTTATTTCCTATTTTCTCCTGAAATTCAAAAAAAGGAAATCATAGAATATAAATATTTATGTTTAATAGGACTTTCTTATGTTATTTTATCTTTTATAATAATAACAATTTTTGTATATCTTAAAGTTTTAAAAATAAATTTTTTTAATTTTAATTTCCCATTAATTTTATCTTTATTTGTCATTTTAATTACTTATCAATTTACTGAATATTGAATTATTTTAAGAATATTTTTAATTATTTTGTGTTCTTTTTCTATAATTCCAATAATGTTAGTAACAGCAATTTTAAATAAAAAAAATACCCAAAAGGCAAATTTTTCTAAAAAATAATAAGGGTATTTTTTTATATTTTAATTTTTGATAATTTAGGTCAAATACCTAATGAAGAACAACCTACTCCAGTATGTATCATAACGGTAGCAGAAGCTATTTCGATATTTCCAAGTTCTAATTTTTCTTTATTAAATAAGTTAATAATTTCGTTTTTCATTTCTGAATCATTGGCATACATAAATTTAAATTCAAAATTTTCTAAATTATGTTTACCACCTATAAAATCGATTAATTTTTCTAAAACTTTTTCATAAGAACCTTTTAATGTTCTTTTTAATCCACCAAAATTAATTCCTTCTTCATCTACTTTGAGTAAAGGGATTAATTTAAGAGAATTAAGTAAGAGTTTTTTTACTCCCTTTAATCTTCCACCACGAATTAAAGAAGTTAGATCTTTAACAATTAAAAAATTCATACTTTTTTTAGCAACTCATTTTGATATTTCTAAAAGTTTATTTAGTTCAACGCCTTCATTAGATTTTTGAACTAAAAATTTACCCAGTTCTAGTGCTTCATCTGTAAAAAAGTGATTATCTATAATGTGAAATTTGTCTCCATATTGTTTAGATTCTACTAAAACTGTTTGATAAGTAGATGAAAGTTTTGAAGAAGTTAAAAAAACGATAACATTTTCATATTCGCTATTCATTTTTTTAAGTTTTTCTTGTATGGTTGCTAATGCAGGTAAAGAAGTGGAAGCACTGCTAGATTTTTTGACTAATTCTCAAATTTGTAAATTTGTTAATTCTTCTCCATTATCTATATAATCTTTTCCATCTATTGTAAATTGCAATGGAACCATTTCAAAACCATTATTTTCTATAGTTTGTTTAGAAATACCACCAAATGAGTCTAATAAAATACCTAATTTTTTCATAAGTATAATTATATAACTTTTTCCTTGATTTAAAAATATTTAGTTTTATTCCGTTAATTTTTAGGAGATTTGTTATTTAAATAATTTTCAAGTTGTTCAGGAGTTCCAAGTGAAATATAAACGTTTTCTTTTAAAGGCATTCATCCTATTTTTTCTTTATTTTCTAGCATTAAATTAAAAATATTAGACATATAAAATTCTTCTTTTATTTTTTTATTATAAATATGCATTTTTATGCAATAATCAATAAATTTTTTTCCATTTTTAAAAAAATAAAGACCAGAAATTGCTTGATTAGAAATAACTTCTTTTTCTTTTGTTTCTAAAACTAAATTATTTTTGTATTTTATGAAAGAAAAACTATTAGATGTAGAATAAAAAGTTGAAACAGCAGCATCAAATTTGTTTTGTAGAGAAAATTCTAAAAATTTTTGTGCTTCTTTTTCTAAATAAAAATTATCAACATCAGCAAAAATAACAGGTTTTTTATTATCTATAATTTTTCAAATAGAAAGAGCAGTGGAAGCAGCTCCAGTAGTTGTTTGATCTACAGTAAAAATTTTAATTTTATATTTTTTTTGTAAAGAACTAATTTCTTTTTTATAAATTGAAGTAAATTCTTTTTTCATTGCTAGAATAAATGTATTTTGCTTGTCAAAAGATTCTATCGCTAGTTCCAAGAATGTTTTATTTTCTATTTCAATAAAAGGTTTATCTGTTGTATAACCTTTTTCTTTAAACCTTTTTCCATTTCCTGCCATTAATATTACAATCTGTGCTTTTTGTGTTTTTTTATCTTTCTTTTGCATATTTTTTTAAAAAATCTTCATTAATTTTATCTCATCCTTCAAAGTGGATGGAGCGATCGCATATTGTAATATCACCATTAGGTTTTCCGAAAAAAATTTCATCATATTGAATGTTATGATTTTTTAACCACTCTAAAGTTACTAATCCTATATTTTTCATAACTTTTCCTATATTATGATTTTGAGTTTGCATATTTCTTGCTGTATTAATAATAATTGTGTGCCCTTTTTGTTTCATTTCATCTATAAATTCTTTTGCTCCTGGCAAAGGTTTTACTTCAGAATAAGATTGATTTTCTTTTTTTATTTCACAAATAGTACCATCTAAATCTATAACTATTCTCATTTATCCTCCGATTTTAATAAATCATTGAAAATTTCGATAGATTTTAAATAAAAGATTTTTTGATGAATTTTAGATTCTTTATGTAATGGAATCATAGTTAAAAACAATAAACCTTCAATTAATTTAATTTCATCAAAAGAAATTTGAAATATTTCAGTAATTTTTTTATTAAAATAAAGCAAAATTTCTTTATTTTCTTTGTCAGAAAAAGGAAAATTTTCTTTTAGAATAAAATTATTAGAATTTTCTTGGAAAGAAAAATTATTATGTACAATTCAGTCATATTTTCCAAAAATACTATGACTTAATTTGGCTAAATCGTATCTTAAATCTCCTATAACATCTCTGTAATAATCAAATCTACCTCTTGGATCTACTAATTTAATTTCTTTTGTTTTTTCATTAAATAAAATGTTACTAAAGAAAAAATCTCCATGAACAATTGAAAGTAACTCTCTATTTATTAATTTTTTTTCAATCAAATTAAAAACTTTTTCTTTAATTTGATTGAAAGGTTTCAATTCTTTATTATTAAAAATTATTTTTTTATTAATATCTACAAATTCCGATTCATTTATTTGACTTATTCTGTTATTTGTTTTTTCAATATAAATAAAACGAGATAAAGAATCATCTTTATTTTCATAAGGGTTTAAAAAAGAAGTATCTTTAAATTGTTTTAATACATAAAATAATTTGTTAATTAATTCATAAAAATTATTTATATAAACTTTTTTTTGTAAATAGTTATAAATATTAGGAAAATCTACAAAATCCATAACTATTGTACTAAAATCATTTAGTTCTTGATATAAATAAATGTTAGGGATGAATTTTTTTAAGTTTTGAGGCAATTTTATAAATCAATAATATTCATCTAATATTTTGTTTTTATCAGCAGAACTTTTGTATATCAAGTTATTTTTCTTTTCTATTGAGTTAAAATATCTTGATAAAAATTCTTTATTTATTTTTTCTTTCATTTGTAGATTCCTTTAGATAATGTTCTTTATTTTGGGATTTTTCTTTCTTTAATTTTAAAATATTTTTCTTAGAAAAGATAAAAAATATTTTAATTAAATGTTGTTTAAATAGTTCTTTGATGCAAAATTTTATTGCTAACTTAAAAAAAGTAAATTGAATTTTAGAGTTTTTTGTAGGTATTTTGTAAGGTATGCTAGGCAGTTCTTCTTTTCTTTCAAACTTATATTTATTTGCTATTTTTCAATTTGGTTCATATGTATCTATATAATATTTTAAAAAAGAAATATATTTTTTATTAAAAGGTTGTGTACCAAGATTTAGTAAAGAAATTTTGGTAACCGCTTTATATCTGGGTTTTAAATTATAAAAACCTATTTGTTTAGATTCTAAAGTTATAAAATTTTCATTTATATACTTGTCAAATTCTTCTTTTTTCTTTAAATCATCACCAACAACTTCTTCTAAATTTAAATTAGTATTTTCCTTAAAAACAAACTGAGGTAAATAATTTTCTGGATGCATTTTTACAGGAAGAAAGTCATTTTTCTTATTAAAATAAGCAAATTCATTTAAGTCTTTTATTAACTGAACTGGTTCTCAAAATTTTTTCACATCTGTTGTCAAACCAAAATTTAATCAGTCAGATATATGTAAATAAGCATAATCAATTTTACCATAACTTAAATTATTGTAATCACAACTAAAAAAAGTAGAAGAAATTAATCTTTTGTCAAATATCTTATATTTTTCATCTCTTTTGTGAAAAAAACTTGCAAAATCATTTAGAATATTATCATTTTTGAAATATAAATCATTTCTAATTCTTAAAACATATTTGGTTTTAACTTCTTTTAAACCATTTTGAGTTGCAACAATAATTCTATTAATATTAATACCATATTTAAATTTAGTTATATAAAAACCACCAGGATCCTTGTTTAAAATAAATTTACTAACTTTTGGATTTTCATCAATTTCATCATTTTCTCAACATGATACCAAAATTGGCGATTTAGGAAAACGTTTTTTTAATGAATTAATGCTTTTTTTAGTATATTTATCATATTTTCCGTTAATTAGAATTGTCACATCTTCTTGATTAATTTTTTGCATTTTAAATATTGAAATAATAGTTATAACCTATTTTTTCAAGAATCCTTTCGTTTTTAATTATATTATTTTTATTTTCATAAATTATTGTTATTTTGTTGGTAGAACAAATTTTATTTAATGTTTCTAAAGAAATTAAAAAGGAATCATCTTCTATGTTATTTAATATTTCATAAGAAATTACTAAAAATTTAGGTTTTATTTCTTTTAAGATAGAAAACAACGATAAATTTATTTTTTGAACATAAATTCCTCATCTGTCAAAAGCTAATTCTTTATGTTTGGATGCTTCTTTAAATTTTTTTAAAAACATAGAATAACTTTTAATTCTGATAATTAAATTAGAAGTATTTTTATCTAATTTATTTCAATAATTTAAAAATACATCTGTATATGTATAAATAAAATTATGATTTTTTTCTTCACTTTTTAACTCAATATCTTTTTTGAGAATTTTTTCAGCTATTTTTATTTTTTCTCTAACAAAAAGAAATTTTTTAATTTCGGGGCGAATGTTATCTATTTCTATTTCACCAATTTTTCTTTTGCCTCTTCTTAATTCTAATTTGTTTGTTGTTATTACATCTCTTTTAAGAATTTCTTTAAATTCTTCAATAGCCTTATCGTATTTTTCTAATTCTTCTGTATATTCTAAAAAATAAGGATGTTCAAGTTCAATAGTTTTATTAACATTTTTAGATTTTCATAGTGAGAAGTTAATCATTTTTTTTATTTTTCCTGAACTTGAATTTTGTTGAGTTTTATTATCAATAATAACAACAGATTGTTCCGAAAAGAAAAAATTATTTTTTAATTTTGAAAATAATTTATATAGTTTATATTTTATTTTGTTTATTTTTCTTTTATTATTTGAATTAAAAGCTAGAATTAATATTCCTTCTTCTAAAAACAGTTGTTTTATTTTAAAATAAAGTAAAAAATTATTATACACAAGTTCTTCTAAAATGTTTTTGGAAATAGATTCATTTATAAATCATGTACTTAAAGAAAAATTGAAAAATAAGGAAAATCTTTTATTAGTTTTAAAATTTTTGATTTTCATAATTTTAATTTTTTTTACAATTTTTTGTAAAAATTTAATATTTATTTTGCTATATCTATTTCTATAAATAAATATATATTTTCCACCTTCATTTGAAAAAATAAATTTATATTTTTTATTTGTTTCTTTTTTGTTTTCTTTATCAATTATATTTAAATCTAACTCTTTATTAGATCAAGTTTTCATATTTTCAATAAATTTGCTACGATCTTTTGCATCAATTAAAAGTATAAAATCATTTAATTTAACTCAATTTCCTGTATAAATATTTAATTTATTTTTAAAAACTTCTAAAACACTGTCTTTAAATTTAGAATCTATTACTCTTATTCTTTCGTTTTCTTCATCAAAACTTAAAGGAATGATAATAGAACTATTTTTTAAAATATGTTTTTCATTTTTGGAATAAACAAAAAATAAAATTCCTGATGCCGTTATACATAACAAAATAATAATAACTACTAAAATAATACCTAAATGATCTAATTGAAAATTATTTTTAGTCATAATCTTAGATAGGTGTTATCCTTTCTAAAGATTTGTGCTGTTTCATTATTTTTTTGGTCGCATCTTTTTCAGGTAAGTTTTTGAACTTAACAATTATTGTATCACCTTCTTCAGCAAGAACTATTCCTTCTCCAAAAACAATGTGATTTACTAAATCACCAGCAACTAAATTGATTGTTTTATCATTTCTTTTATAGTTTAATTGCCCATCATTAGTTCTTTTTGTGAAATTTTGTAAAATTTCAGATTTTATTCCCATTTCTGAAATAAATCTAGAAGTTTGAGAATATGCTTGATTTTCAAAATAGTTTCCACCAGAATCAGAAATAAATAATCTTTCTTTAGCTCTTGTGATAGCTACATAAGCAAGTCTTCTTTCTTCTTCTATATTTTCTTCATCTTTTAAAGTTCTTTTATTTGGGCAAATACCCTCAGCCATTCCTACTAAAAATACATTTTGAAACTCTAATCCTTTGGAACTGTGTATTGTCATTAAAGTTACAGTATTTGGTTCGTAATTAGAATCATCACTATCTGTTAATAAAGAAATTTCGTGTAAATAATCATTTAATGTTAAATTAGGATTTTTAGATTCTCAAGATTTAATCCCTTGCATTAAACTATGCAAATTATTTAGAGCATCTTGTTTATCTAAAATGTTTTTAATTGAACTTATGTATTTAATTTTTTCAATAAATTTTTCAAGAACAAAGGATATGCTTTTTTCACTTTTTAGCAGTTTTCTTGCGAAGTTAATAGAATTTAAAAAATCAACCAGTTCTTTTTGAAGAGAATGATTTAAAGGTAATTCTTCAAATCCTTCTTCTTTCATATAAGTCTTTCTGTTAGTGAAATAATCAATTAAACAATCAAAAAGGGCAACATTTCTTTTGTTTGCATACTCAGTTAATTTTTGAATTGCTGAAGGACCAATTTTTCTAGAAGGAATGTTTATAATTCTTAGTAAACCAACAGTTGAACCGTCATTTATAACCTTTAGATAAGCGATTAAATCTTTTATAACTTTTTTTTCAAAAAATTTAGTTCCACCTAAAAGTTGATAAGGGATATTTTCTTTAATTAAAGCTTCTTCAAAAGCTCTTGAATAAAAACCGGAACGATATAAAATTGCTATATTTTTAAGTTGAACTTTTTTTCTTTTTAAATCATTTATTTCTTCTGCAACTCATCTGGCTTCAACTTCTACATTGAAAGAATGGTGAAATACAATTTCTTCATTTGAAATATTATCGGTGAATAAGTTTTTTTCTAAACGATTTTTATTATTTTTAATCAAAGAGTTGGCTGCATTTAGTATTTGATTGGTAGAACGGTAGTTTTGATCCAGGGTAATTGTTAAGGCCCCTGGGAAAAATTTATCAAAATTTAAAATTAATTCCACATCAGCACCTCTTCAAGTATAAATTGTTTGATCAGGATCTCCAACAACTGTTAAAATATTTTTTTCTCCAGTTAAATGTTTAATAATTTCGAATTGCAATTCTGATGTATCTTGAAATTCATCAACTAGAATATGAGAAAATTTATTTCTTCATTTTTCCTTTATTTCTGGAAATTGTTGAAAGATTTTAACGGTAAAAATCATTAAATCATCAAAGTCTAATGCTTTTAATAATTTTAATTCTTTTGAGTATTCAGTATAAAGATCAACTATTATTTCATCATCTTCTTCTAATTTATCTATATCTATTTCTTCTGGTAAAATTTCTAAATTTTTTCATTTAGAAATTTTTTCTAAAACAGTTGAATAATTAATATCTCTATTTGTTATTTTTAATTTTCTATATATGTTTTCTAAAATATTTTTTTGATCTGAAGAATCAAGAATATCGAAATTAGAATTATAATCTTTGAGATTGGTGATTTCTCTTCTTAAAATATAGTTACATAAAGAGTGAAAAGTACTTATAAAAACTTCATTTCCTTTTTCTTCAACTAAATTTATAACTCTTTCTTTCATTTCGTTTGAGGCTTTATTAGTAAAAGTAACTGCTAAAATTTTTTTAGCATCAGTAATTTTATTTTCAACTAAGTAAGCTATTTTTCTTGTTAATACTCCTGTTTTACCACTACCAGCTCCGGCAATTATTCGAAGATGACCTTGATTATAAACAACAGCACTTTTTTGTTTATCATTTAAATTTGAGAGAATTTTTACATTATTATCATTCTTCATAATAATCTCCTTTCGTGTCTCACTGCACTTTGGTTCAATTTAGGTTTTTGATTTCTAAAGGTTTTTGAGTTTCGATGAATTTATTTTTGTATACTAATTTGCTTTTGGAAAAAATATTTATGATGTTCTTTTTTGGATTAAATATGTTGAAAAAAAATAAAATTAAAAGCAAAATAAAGTTAAAGTTAGAAAAGGCGATAAAAATATTTATTAAAACTTTTTCTAATGAATTCAAATTACTAAATTGCTTATTTTTATCTTTTAGTAAACTGTTGCTAGAAACAATTTTCTGTGATAATTGAGGGTTAATTAAAAGAATAAAAAGAAAAATTAATATAACTCAATTCAAAGAAAAAAATAAATTTCTTTTTAATAAGCAAGAAAGCAATTCTTTTTTGTTTACTTTTTTTTCTGTTTGTAATTCTAATTTACAAATTATTTTTCCAATACTATTGCCTTGATTTAACAAAGGAATAAGTAATTGGAAAGCTAAAATAAATATAATTTGAAAAAAAAGTCAAAAATAATAAGCTAAGTTATAATTGTTTTTAAATATTAAAAAGAATAAAAAACCTAAAGAAGAAAAAGCAAAAGAGAAATATAATAAAATATCAATTAAAGAAGAGAGAAACTTTATTGAAAGACTCGCTTCTGCTTTAGTTAAATTTTTTTGGAAATTGAATGTCATTTTGATGGGGCTGTATTTTCTGTAATAAGTTTACTTTCGTTACTGTTTAATAGGATGTATTTATTTACTGATAAAAGTAAATTAAATTCATTTTTTCTTAATAATTTTAATTTTTCATAATATTTTAAAACAGTTATTGGAAATTCTTCTTGTCTTGTTAATAGTCTTGTTAATAGAGATTTTTTAGTTACTCCTAAAATTACAGGAATAAAAATTTGTAAAAAGAAAAGTTTGGCATATAAAATCTCTTCCATAAATTCAATTTTATTTTCTCTTGTGAAATTTTCAATATTTTTTCAGTCCCTAATAACTTGTGAAGGGTTAAAAATGCTTATTTCATTATTTCATTCATTAACGATGATTTCATCGATATAGACATAACTTTCTAAAAAGGGTAGTGTTTTGTATAGTATTTCAATCAAATATTTAGAACTAGCATCTTTGAAATTTGTGTTTGCTGTTATTTCTAAAAATTTATTTGTGTTAAAAAATTTGTTAAAAATAATTGGAAAAGTGTATGCAATTACCTTTTTGTCTTCTTGAATTTTAAAAATTTTATTGTCTTGAATTCTTTTTTTAGGTTCTAATTGAAAAAAACCTTTAAATTTAGGCTTAAATTCAATAATGTCAACCTTGTATTTTTTTTCAATTTCAATAAATCTTTTGACAAAAAAGTTTTTTAAATTAGTTTCAGGAAAAACAACAATAAAATATTCTCCAACTGCTTTTGTAAGCATATCAAAAATATCACGAATAACACCTTGTCTTTTTGTATTAATTAAAATTTTTAATTTATCTTTGAAAAGTTCTTTATATTCATAAACTAAATTCAATTCATCATTTGTAGGTTTGTTGATTGTTACAATCACTTCAAAATCTTCGTTTTTTTGTTGAACATAACAAGAGTCTAAAAGAGATTTAAGTTCATTTTTTTGTTTATATGATGGGATTAATATTGATAATTTCATTTTTACTCCTTTATTTACATTTTTAAGTTATTAACTGTTCTTGGGAAAGGAATAGTATCTCTAATATTGTCGATTCCTGTAACATACATAACAAGTCTTTCAAAACCAAGTCCAAATCCTGATGAACCAGCATCACCAAATCTTCTTAAATCTAAATATCATTTTAAATCGTCTTCTGGGATTGATAATTCACGAACTCTTTCTAGTAATTTTTCATAACGAACTTCTCTTTGGGAACCACCGATTAATTCACCAATACCTGGAACTAATAAATCAAAAGCAGCAACTGTTTTATTATCATCATTTTGATACATATAGAAAGCTTTGAATTCTTTTGGATAATTTATAACAGCAACAGGCCCGTTAAATAATTTTTCTGCTAAGTATTTTTCGTGTTCTGTAGCTAAATCTAAACCAAAATAAATATTTTTTTCTTCAAAAATATCTTTTACTTTTATTAATTCTGCTATAGCGTCTTTATAATCGATAATAGAAAGTGTTTTGTTTAAAAATAAATTTAGTTTTTCTCTCAAGTTTTTATCAACAATTTCTTCTAAAAAATCAAATTCTAATTTATGTTTTTCTAAAGTGTTTTTAATAACGGTTTTTAACATATGGTCAGATAATTTAATCACATCTTGCAATTCGTAAAAAGCGATTTCAGGTTCAACCATTCAAAATTCTGCTGCATGCTTTTTAGTGTGAGAATTTTCAGCTCTAAATGTTGGAGCAAAAGTATAAACCTTTTTCATTCCAATTGCATAAGATTCAGCGTGTAATTGACCAGTAACACCTAAAGTTGCTTTTTTTCCAAAAAACATTTTTTCATTTTCTGAATCCACAACAAAAGTTTCTCCTGCTCCTTCTCCGTCGTTAGAAGTTATGATAGGTGCTGAAACATAAAGGAAATTATGATTAGAGAAAAATTTATGAATTTCTATCGCCAAAGTAGAACGAATTAGCATTATAGCTTTTATTAATTTTGTTCTGTGTCTTAAATGAGGTATTTCTCTTAAAAATTCCATCGAAATTTCTTTTTTCTGAATTGGAAAATCTTCATCTGTATTTTTTAATAACTTAAATTCATCAGCTTGAAGTTCGATAGGTTGCTTTGAATTTGGGGTGTAATTTAAAACACCTTTAACATAAATAGCTGCTCCATCCCTTGCCTTATCGACTTCTTGTAAATTGATTTTTTCGTTTTTTAAAACTACCTGCAAATTAACTATTGTAGAACCATCATTTATTTCTAAAAATTTAATTTTTGTATTTCCTCTTAAGTTTGTTAGTCATCCTTGAATACTAAAAAATTTTTTATCATTTTCTTTAGCATTTAATATTACATTTTTTATACTTTTCATTGTTGCCTGCTTTCTAATATTTATTATTATATTAATATTATTTAAATTTTACTATAAACTGAAGATTTTGTTATTGAAATTTATAATAAAATAATTAATTTTTTTATTAATTCAATAGTTTTAGTATAATTTGAATAATGATTATTTTTTAAGGAGAAAAATGAAAAAATTAACAATTATTGGTAATTGAAAAATGAATAAAAATGCTCAAGAAACAAAAGTATTTTTAGATGAATTTAGTAGATTATACAGTGAAAACAAAACAAAAATTTCAGATGAAGTTACTTTCGGAATTGCTGCACCTTTTACTAATTTATTTTTATTTGAAAAATCAAATTTAAAAATAGTAGCACAAAACTTTTCAAATTTTGATTCTGGTGCATATACAGGAGAAATTTCTGCATCTATGTTAAAGGATTTATCTGTGTCTTTTGTAATTTTAGGGCACTCTGAAAGAAGACAATATTTTGGTGAAACAGATGAATTAGTTAACTTGAAAGTTCATCAAGCATTAAAAGAAGGATTAACTCCTGTTGTTTGTGTTGGAGAAACATTAGAAGAATACGAAAATAATAAAACAAAAGATGTTATTTTACATCAATTAAAAAATTCTTTAAAAAATGTAGAAGATTTTTCTAAAATTGTAATTGCTTATGAACCTGTTTGAGCAATTGGTACAGGAAAAACAGCAACTGCACAAATAGCACAAGAAGTTTGTGAATTTATAAGAGAAAACACACATAAAGATGTTGTTATTCAATATGGAGGTTCAGTAAGTCCAACAAATATTGAAGAATTAATGAATCAAAAAGATATTGATGGAGCACTTGTAGGTGGAGCTTCATTAAAAGCAGATTCTTTTATAAAATTATTAACATTAAACAAATAATGTGATAAAATTTAAATATTAACAAATTAATATAAAATATTTTTTCTCGGTTTTAACATTCGTTCAAGTTTTTGCTGGGATTAAATCAAAGGAGAAAATATGGTTTCAAAAGAACGTAAAAGAGAATTAACAATTGAATTCGGTGGAAACGAAAAAAACACAGGTATGATTGAAGTTCAAGTTGCAATTTTAACTGAAGATATTGAATCATTAAAAAAACATTTTGAAGTTAATAAAAAAGATAAACATTCAAAACGTGGATTTATGGCAAAAGTTAATAAACGTAAAAAACTTTTATTATATTTAAAAGAAAACAATTTTGATTCTTACAAAAAAACTATTGAAAAACTTAATATTAGAAAATAGTTTTTTCAATTTATTTATAAAATACACAAGATTAAATTATTTAAGTTTAATTTTGTGTATTTTTTGTTAAAATTTAATTTATGAAAATAATTGTAAAAAATGTAAAAAATGGTGTTTTGGAAACTCAATTTGGTAATTCTAATTTAAAAGACAATTCTGTAAGTTTCCCAATAAAATGGTCAAAAGTAAAAAATGCTAAATCATATGCTATAACATTAATTGATAAGGAAGCTTCTAAATCTTTAGGAGTACCTTTTATTCATTGAATTGCCGCAAATATAAAGAAAAATAGGGTAGATTGGGATTTTTCATTTCAAAATAAAGATAAAATTATTCAATTTGAAAACTCTATGTCAGCCTTCGCTAAAAAACATTTACTGGAACAAATTGTTTCAATCGAAAATAATGGCGTTTATGTAGGACCATTCCCTGTAGAAAGTGACCATAATTATGAATTAAGAATTTATGCTTTAAATACAGAAGAAATTTTAAAAAATTCAAATTTTAATAAAGAAGATAAATTATTTTTTGACGATTTTCAAAATTTGATAAAAGGAAAAGTTATCGATTCAGGATTTTATACTTTTTTATATAGAACAAAATATGTTTTTATCAATGATAGATTTGTAGAAAATAACAAAGAAAGTCAGGAATTAAACAAAGGACTTGAAAAAGATAAAATTTTCTTTTATAAAGGTAATAAAAAGACAAATATTGAAATTAAATCTAGTGCTTTTTATAGAGAAAACAATGAAATATTTTTAAATAAATTTTATGTAGCACAAAAACATAATAATTTGTTTCATTCAATATCTCTACCTTTAGAATTTTCCAAAATAAATGAAGCTAAAAGTTATGTTGTGACACTTTTAGGAAACGCTGAAGTAAAAAACTATGCTACACCTTTAATATTTTGAATTAGAACTGAGCTAGAAAATGAAAATGTGAATTTAGAAACTGATAACTTTATAAAAATTCCTTCAAGAATAATTAATCAATTTAACATTAATAAAGAACAAAAATATCATTATATTAATACTTTTGGTACTCACCTTGCACAAAGAATAGCTAGTGATTTTGGAGAAAGTGATGAGATATTTAGGTATATAGCAAACGATTATGGATTGGTAAAAATACCAAATATTTCAGATTCAAACGGAATTTATACATTAACAATTTATGCATTAGATGAAAAAATCAATTTTGTAAAAAGAGAAAATTTTGATGTTATTTCATTGGGAGATGTTTTAGAAAGTATAAAATCCCATGTTGTAGGAGAAGGAAATATTCAATTTAAAATAAAATAATGAATAACTTATTTGAAATTAAAAAATCTAAATTTTACTCCTTTTTATATGAAATTAAAGACAAAAACGAAGTAAAAACAATAATTGAAAATCTAAAAAAAGAACATAAAAAAGCTAGACACATTTGTTATGCTTTTTTATTCACTGATATTAATGGAATAACACATTATGGAATGAGCGATGATGGGGAACCGCAAGGAACTGCAGGAAAACCACTTTTAAATTTGCTTCAAATAAAAAAAATAGAAAATAGCCTCATTGTTGTTGTTAGATATTTTGGTGGAATCAAACTCGGAGCAGGAGGTTTGATTAGATCTTATATAAATTCTGCTAATTTATTATTAAATAATAATAAAAAAAGCAATAAATAGTATAATTAAAAATTATGATAAAACTTAAAAACGTATCTTTTAGTTACAGCGATGAAGAAAATGCAAAATTAGCATTAGATGATATAAATTTAGAATTCAAAGCAGGAAAATATATTGCCATTTTAGGGCACAATGGTTCGGGAAAATCAACTTTATCTAAAATTTTAACAGGAATTATAAAACCTAAAAAAGGTGAAGTGTGAATAAATGATATTTTATTATCCAAAAGCACTTTAAATGAAGCAAGAAAATATATTGGAATTATTTTTCAAAATCCAGATAATCAATTTGTTGGTGCAACAGTTGAAGATGATATTGCCTTTGGTTTGGAAAATAGATGTGTTAATCCAAAGGAAATGAAGGAAATAATTTTCAATTTAGCTCAAAAAGTTGATATGCTAGATCATCTTGAAAGAGAACCACAAAATTTATCTGGTGGTCAAAAACAAAGAGTTGCAATTGCTTCCATTTTAGCTTTAAGTCCTAAAATTATAATCTTTGATGAGGTTACATCAATGCTAGATCCTAAAGGAAAACACGATGTTTTAAACATAATTAGGGAAATTCAATCTACAAGAACAAAAACTTTAATTTCTATAACTCACGATATGGATGAAGCTGTTTTAGCAGATGAAGTGATAGTTTTAGCAAAAGGTAAGGTAATAGCACAAGGATCTCCAAAAAACATTTTAAATGATAAAAAAGTATTAGAAGAAGCAAAATTAGATTCACCATTTATTTATAAAATTTCTTCTTTAATAAATAAAATAAAACCAACATATGATGAAAATGAATTAATAGAGGAAATATGCAAATTAAAATAAAAAATATATTTAAAATTTATGATAAAGATTTACCTTCAAGATTTAATGCCTTAGATGATGTTTCAACTGAAATAAATAAAGGTGAATTCATTTCAATTATAGGACAAACAGGTAGTGGAAAAACCACATTTATCGAACATATGAATGGTTTAATTTATCCAGACGATGGTGAAGTGGAATTTATTTATGTTAATGAAAACAAAAATAAAGAAAATATACAGAAAAATGTTATTTTAAAAAAGAAAAAACTTTTTGCAAAAAGAGTTAAAGGTAAAGAGTTAAAACAAATAAGAAAAAGGGTTGGTGTTGTGTTTCAATTTGCAGAATACCAACTATTTGAGCAAACTATTGAAAAAGATATTATATTTGGTGCTGTTTCAATGGGAGAAGAAAAGAAAAAAGCTATTGAAAAAGCTAAAAATATAATTAAACTTGTTGGTTTAGATGAATCTTATTTACAAAAATCACCTTTTGATTTATCAGGTGGACAAAAAAGAAGGGTGGCAATTGCAGGAATTTTAGCAATGGATCCTGATATCATTTTTTTTGATGAACCAACAGCAGGTTTAGATCCGGTAGGGATTCAAGAAACTTTGGAAATTTTTGATAATTTACACAAAGCAGGAAAAACTATAGTAATTGTAACTCATGATTTAGATAATGCTTTAACTTGAACAAATAGAACAATTGTATTCAAGGAAGGTAAAATAATTAAAGATGGAGACACTTACGAAATACTTAGTGATACAGAGTTTTTAGAAGATAATAAAATGCAACCAACTAAATTGTTAAGTTTTGTTAATAAACTAAAACAAAAAGGAATAAATATTCCAAAAGTTAAAAATATTAATGAGTTAATTTCAGAAATAAATAAGTTAATAAAGGAGTAATATGAATATAGTAATTGGAAAATATGTACCTAAAAATACGTTTTTGCATAAGTTAGATCCAAGAATAAAGTTAATATTTAATATTATTTTTATTACTTTGTTTTTTGTAACAACACATCTATTAACTCTTTCTTTTTTAATAATTCCTATGATGATTTTGTTTGCTGTTACCACTAAAAAACCTTTTCACTTAATAAAAGTAGCTAAATTACCTATTTTTATATTTTTATTTATGTCTATAATTTATTCTTTTATATTAAATGATTTAAGTAATTTTAATAAACCAGAATTCATTATAAAAGGTTTAGATCACGATCAATCGTATAAATTTATAAGTCAAGAATGATTTTCATTGAACTTAAAATTTACAACTTTAAAATATACTAATTTATCTTTTATAAGGGCTTTTGTTCTTGGTTTAAGAATTTATTGTATGATTTTAATCACTACTCTTTTGATTTATACTACTAAACCTGTATTATTAACAAGAGCTATTGAAGATTTGATTTTCCCATTAAAACTTGTAAAAATTAATACTAATGTAATAGCGATGATTATTTCAATTGCAATTAGATTCATTCCTACTTTATTACTTGAAGCAAATAGAATTATTAAAGCACAAGCTTCAAGAGGAGTTGATTTTAAACACGGAAAAATTAATGATAAAGTTAAGGCAATGATTACCTTAACAATTCCGCTATTTGTTTTATCATTTTCTAGAGCAGAAGATTTATCAAACGCAATGGAAGTAAGAGGATATGATCCTTATGAAAAAAGAACAAAATATCGTCGTCTTTATTTAAAATGATTTGACTACTTATTTTTACTATTTTTAATTAGTTTTATAGTTTTTGTTATATTGGTAGAACAAAATGTAATAGGACCTTTACCTCTATTTTGAATTTATACAGCTCAACAATTTTAATAAGGATGATTTATGAGAAAAAAAACAAAAGATAAAATAAAAGGAAAAACCGATTTAGAAATTAAAAAAATTATTGAAGATTTAAGACAAGAAATTTCATATCATGATAAGTTGTATTTTGAAGAAAATACACAAGAAATTAGCGACTTAGAATATGAAGACAAAATGAAAGAGTTAAAAGAATTAGAAAATGTATATTTTTCTTTATTTTCCTGAGAAGAAAATTTAAATTCACCAACTCAAAAAATTCATTCTATAAGTTCTACTCAATTTGAAAAAGTTAAACATTCTTTTGCAATGTTATCTTTAAATAAAGCTTATTCATATGAAGAAATTCAAAAATTTTTGAATGATTCTCAAGAAGTTATAAAGGAAATTAAAGACTTTTATATTGAACCTAAAATTGATGGACTTTCTATTGCTCTTCATTATAAAAATGGTAAATTAATAAAAGCATTAACTCGTGGTAATGGTATTGAAGGTGAAAATATCATTAACAATATATTAAAAACAAGAGATGAATTTTTCCCTAAAACAATAAAATATGATAAACCCATTGAAATTAGAGGAGAAATATATATTGATAAAGATGATTTTATTGATTTAAATTCACAAATTCAAGCAAAAATTGATGAATATAACCAACAAAAAGTTGATGAAGAATACTCAAACTCTAAAATTAAATCTTTAGAAAGAAAAAATTTGTTTTTAAATCCAAGAAATGCAGCTGCAGGAATAGTAAGAAAATTGAAAAACGTTTCCACTGATGAAATGCATAAAATTAAAGCATTTTTTTATCAAGTTGTAGAACCTATTAACCATAATATTAATTCTGTTTCGCAAACTATCAACTTTTTAAAAACAAATCATTTTCCTGTAAATATAATAGGAAAAACTGTGCATAATTTATCTGAAATACAGGAAATTATAGAATATGTGGATAAAAATAGAGATGATTTGAAATATGAAATAGACGGAATGGTAATTAAGGTAAATGATGTTATTTTCTCCGAAGAATTAGGTTATACTTCTAAATTTCCTAAAGGAGCTATTGCATATAAATTTTATGATGAAATTGTAAAAACTAAATTACTTTCAGTTGATTACCAAATAGGAAGAACAGGAAAAATTGCTTATGTTGCTAATTTAGAACCAGTTTTTTTAAATGGAACTAAAGTTGAAAAAGCTTATTTACATAATTTTCAAAACATTTTAAATCTTAAAATTAGAATTGGAGAAGATGTTTATATTAAAAAATCTGGAGAAATTATTCCACAAGTAATTTCATCTGTAAAAAAATTCGAAAACACCAATATTGATATTTTAACTCACTGTCCAAGTTGTAATTTTCCTTTACATAATACAGAAAAAGAACAATTTTGTGAAAATGAAAATTGTTCAGACAAAATTGTTAGAAAAATTATCCACTTCTTTTCGAAAAATGCTTTCGATGTTTCAACACTTTCTAAAAAAACTATTAAACAATTTTATGACTTTGGTGTAATAAAAAATGTTATAGATGTATTTGAATTAGAAAAAAATATTGCTTTAATTAGTGCTAATAATAAAAAATGAACTAAGAATTTTAAGATGCGTTCCACAACTGTATTATTAAAAGCAATAAATGATTCTAAAACTATAGAATTTAGTAAATTTATTTACGCACTAGGAATTAAAAATATAGGTGTTGAAGCATCTATTGAAATTAGCAAAAGAATTAACAATATTGACGAACTTTTAAATTATGATTATGAAAAATTTTTAGAAGTAAATAAATTTGGTGAAACCATTGTTAAAGAATTAAAAAATTATTTTAGTATTCAAGCAAATAAAGAATTTTTATTAAAATTAAAAGAGCAAAATTTGAATTTTATAAAGGAAAACAACAAGATTGAAAGCAAAAATTTAGAAAATATTTCTTTTGTTGTTACTGGAACTTTATCCATAACAAGAAATGAATTTAAAAAATTAGTAGTATCTAATTCCGGGGTACTTTCTAATACAATTACTTCTAAAACGAACTATTTAGTTATTGGTGATTTACCAGGTGAATCTAAATTAAAATTGGCTGAAAAACACAAAACTCCAATAATTAATGAAAAGGAATTTTATAAACTTATTGAAAAATAAAAAAATTACTTATTAATTTAAGCAAATTATTATATAATTATATAGTAAAAACTTGGGGGGCAATACTCAAGAGGCTGAAGAGGACGCATTGCTAACGCGTTAGGGGCTTAACCGCCCGCGCAGGTTCAAATCCTGTTTGCCCCGCCATTTTTTTATTACTTTTATTACATTATAGGTATTTTAAAATGGGTTTTATTTGATTGACAATAACAGTTTTTTATATAATTGCTTTTTTATACGTTATTTTAAGTGAAAAAGAAAAAAATAAAATTTTTAAAGTAAAAAAATTTATTGAATTTTCAGATTTATCAGAAATAATAAAAATGAAAATAAAAAATAAATTTTTGAATCCTACCATTTATATAGAAATAGCAGTTCTAATATTAACTACTATTTTTTCATTCGTTAATATTTTTCATTTAATATCTAACAATTTAATTGAGCAATTTCAAAATATTTTACAAGAAAAAAAACCAGATATTTTTATAAAAAACTGATTTTGAAATATTAAATTTTTTGAATTTATATCTTCATTAATAATTAACACTTTATTTAAATCAGCTTTAATTTTCATTTATTATATAATTTGAAAAAAATTAAATGAATGATTATTTGATAGGAAAAAACCTATTGAATATAAAAAAAATAGACAAAAATTCAATAGTTTCTTTTACCGTAAAGATATTATTATTTATATTGTAAAAAAAATAATAATAATTTTATTTTATGTATTAATTTTATTTTTATTTTCTTTATTTATTTTACTTTTTTCTTCCGGTTTAGAGTGGTTACTTATACTATTTTTAATGCTTTTAATTTTTATTCCTACTATTATAGGAATAATTATAATTTTCTATTCTAAATTTAATAGACACAAACATACTAAACACGAATATTTTAATTTTTTACAGGAAAATAAATCATTTTTAGAAGAAGAATATCAATTTATCTTTGTATATAAATATGTTGAATCGATTAATGATTTTTTAATTTTTAAAAATGAAAATAAAAATCAGTGAAAAAAATTTAAACTTGAATATAAAAAAAGAAAAATTGATAAAAAAGACTTTTGAAAATTAAAATGAAGTTTAAAAATTTTTAATGAATTTAATAAAAATGTAAATAGAATTATTGCAAAAAAAGAAATAATAAATGAATGAAAATATATTTTACCAAGTGAATTGCAATTGTGTCCAGAACACGGAAATACTATCATTTTTCATTCTAAATATAATTTATATTATTGTTCTTATGGAGAGTGCTTTTCCTTAATTTATTTAGAAAATATGGGAAAATGTAAATATTTTATTTTAAAAGAGTAAATGTAAAAATAAAATTTGAAATTTTACTGTTTAAATGTAAAATTAATATAATATTATTTATATATGGAAAGGTAAAAAATGGGAAATAAAATAAAAGTTAGAATTATAGAACATGAACCAAGAATAAAATTTGAAATCTTGGAAGATGCAAAAAAAGGAGATTTTTTCTTTATAGATGAATATAAGGATGAAGGAGTAGAAAGTTATTTAAATGAAGTTCGTTCAAAGATTGACGAGGATTTATTTAATACAGCTAAAAATCAAGCACTTTTAGAGTATAAAACTAGTGAAGAATTCATTAATTTAAAAAATGATTTAAACGAAAAAAATAATATAATCAAAAATCATAAACAAACACTAGAAAATGCAATTTTAAAGGCTATTGAAGATTTTAAAACAAAAGACGAATTTACAGAAAAAATAAAGAGAATCGATGATTTAATTTCTGAAAAAGAAAATTTAATTAAAGAAAAAACAGAATTAGAAACTAAATTAAAAACATCTAAAAATGATATTATAAATGAGTATAAAACTAGTGAAGAATTTACTGATTTACAAAAAAAATTAACTGAAAAAGATAATATAATAAAAAATCATAAACAAGAATTAGAAAACGCCTCTTTAAAAGCTATAAAAGATTTTAGAAATAATGAAGAATTTACAGAAAAAATAAAGAGAATCGATAATTTAACTTCTGAAAAAGAAAACTTAATTAAAGAAAAAATGCAATTAGAAAATACATTAGCTAATGCTGAAATTAACATTATAAATGAATATAAAAAATCTCCAGAATATCTTGAATTATTTGATTCATTGCAAAGTATAAGAAAAGAAAACGCAACTTTAGTAGAAAGAATAAATAATATTAAAGTTAATATGCAAAGTGAATCACAAGTAGAAATGACTAAAAAAGAAATTCAACATTCAAATGAAATACAAAAATGAATTAAGGAAAATACCGAGTTAAAAACTACTATAAATGATTTACAAAGGAAAAAAAATGTAAATATAAAACTTATTGGGGAAGATTTAGAAAACTGAATAATTTCTCAAGCTTCTGAAAATCTTTCATTTGATAACAACTGTTCTTTTTATAAAGATAATGAAGTTAAAGATCATACTAAAGCAGATTTTTTATATGATATTTATAGTAGAAATAATAATAAAAAATTATTAGGAAAAATAATAATAGAAGCAAAAAGTCAAGGTGAAACAGGTAATAAAAAGAATTCTGATTATTATGATAAATTAAAAAGAGACCAAACTAAAAAACAAGCAGACTTTGCTATTTTAGTTAGTGAATTAGAACCAGAAAAGGATTTTTTAATTTCTAAGGTATTTGATTATGAAAATATGTATGTTATAAGACCTGCCTATTTAATTCCTTTTTTATCACTACTTAAACACTTTATAATGGAAAGGGAAAAAATAGCAGATGCTGAAATAACTTTCCAAGAAAAAAAGGATATTTTAGAACAATTTGATAAAATGAAAAATGAAATTTTAGATAATTCTCTTAAACACATAAGAACACAAACTGAAAAAATCTTAAAAAACGCAGAAACAATAGAAAAAAACGCAAAAGAAATAAAAGAATCTATTAGTTTAGTGGTTGATATTCACCTAAACACAGTAAAAAATAAAATAGAAAATTTTGCTATTCAAAAAATAACAAAAAAAATAGATAAAATTTATGAATAAAAAATTAGATTTGAAAAAATTTAAACCAGAAACACTGGATGAAATTATAGGTCAAGAGCATATTAAATTTCTTTTAAATAGAGTAATTGAATTAAAAAACAGAACATCTTTTATTTTTTATGGAGAAAGCGGAATTGGAAAAACATCAGTTGCAAATGTTTTAGCTTTAAATCTTAATTTAAAATACACTACATTTAATGCAACTATAGAAAATAAAGATTCGCTTTTAGAGAAAATTAAAAATAATGACATTTTGATTATTGATGAAATTCATCGTTTAAATAAAGATAAACAAGATTTACTTTTAAGTTATTTGGAAAAAGACCAAATTATAATTTATGCAACAACAACAGAAAACCCATATTTTAAAATCAATCCAGCAATTAGAAGCAGAATGCAAATTTTAAAATTCAACAAGCCTTCTTTGGAAGAAATAATAAATTTTTTTCATTCAAAAAGCTTCATTTTAGCAAAAGAAATTATAGAAAAAATAATATTTTTATCAAATTTTGATATAAGAACTATTTTTTGAAATTTAGATTTTGTTTTAACTTTAAGCAAAAATGAACCTTTAAGTGAAGAAGTTATCGAAAAATTATTACCAAATGTTAATTTTTACAGCGATAAAAATGCTGACTCACATTATAATAATTTAAGTGCTTTTCACAAATCATTAAGAGGGAGTGATCCTGATGCAGCTTTATATTATGGTATGTTAATTATTAAAAGCGGAGATTTTGATGGTTTATATAGAAGAATGCTTTGTGTTGCATATGAAGATATAGGTCTTGCTCATCCTAACATTTCTTTGAAAGTTATGGCAGCAATTGATTCAGCAGAAAGACTTGGAATGCCTGAAGCTAGATTGTCGCTTTCTACTATCATTATTGAATTGGCATTAAGTCCAAAAAGCAACTCAACTTATCAAGCAATGCAAAAAGTTTCTGAATTAATTGATAATGGTAAAATATATGAAATTCCAGATCATTTAAAAGATTCTCATTATAAAAGTGCTAAAAAATTTAATCACGGGGTAAATTATTTATATCCACATGATTTTTTAAATAATTATGTTGATCAACAATATTTACCTTCAGAAATAAAAAACAATAAATTTTTTGAATTTGGTAATAATAAAAATGAACAAAAATTAAAAGAATATTTGAATAAAATAAAGGAAAAATAAAGAAAAATGACAATATTAGGTATAGAAACTTCACACGATGACACATCTGTAGCTATTTTAAAAAACGGTAAAATACTTTCTAATATTACATTTAGTCAAATCAAAATTCATGCTAAATATGGAGGTACAATTCCGGAAATCGCTTCAAGAGAACATGTTAATAATATAGCTATTATTTTAGAAGAAATAAAAAAGATAATAGACTTAAATAAAATAGATTATATAGCATTTACAAAAGAACCTGGTTTAATTGGTTCTTTGCAAATAGGGAAATTATTTGCAGAAGCAATTTCATTAATTTTAAATAAACCTTTATTTCCGATAAATCATTTAAATGGTCATTTTTTTTCAGGTGCAATAGATAATGAAATAATTTATCCGGCTATTTCCCTTTTAGTCTCTGGGGGACATACTCAAATTTTATATGCTAAAAATCCTAAGCAAATAGAAATAATTGGCGAAACTTTAGATGATGCAGTTGGTGAGGCATATGATAAAATAGCTAGAAAATTAAATTTATCCTTTCCTGGCGGACCAATTATTGATAAAATATATTTTGATAATATAGGCAAACAAAGTCAATTTGTTAATAATATAAAAATTTCAAAACCAAAAACGGAAGGAAAATACGATTTTTCTTTAAGTGGTATAAAAACACAAGTTATAAATATTATAAATAACTTTGAAAATAGAAGATTAAGTGTTCCTGTTGAAGAAATAGCTTATTCTTTTCAAAAAACTATTGTTGATTATTTAATAGAAAAGATAAAAATGGCAATTGAAGAATTTCAACCTAATTCTATAGTTCTTGCAGGTGGAGTTTCTGCTAATAAACATTTAAGAAATGAATTTGTTAAACTACATTCAAATTCTATAATTCCTAAATTGGAATATTGCACTGATAATGCTGCTATGATCTGTAAGGCAGCAGAAATTTTGATAAAAGAAAACTAGGGTAAAACCAAGTTATTTTTATTTTCTTTATCTAGCAGAAAAGCAATTTCTTTATCATAAATTGGTCCTTCTTCTTTTCAAGGAGTCTCTAATATAATAGGTATATTATCAAATAAAGGATCGTGTACAATTTTTTTAAGAATTTCTTTAGGAATAAAACCTTCTCCAATGTTTGCGTGTCTATCTTTGTGCGAATTTAAAGGATTTTTCGAATCATTGAGATGAATAACTTTTAAATGTTTTAAAATATTTTTTTGTTTTAATTCATTTATAAATTCGTCATAATTTTCCAAATTATAACCTGCATCTCAAATATGACAGGTATCAATGCAAATTCCTGTTCTGGGATTATTCACTTCATTCAAAACAAAAAGTAATTCTTCAAAGTTAATTCCTACTTCAGAACCTTTTCCAGACATAGTTTCAAGTATAATTTCTACATTTTTTGTATTATTTAAAATAAAAGTTAGGGATTTAATTAACTGTTTAAGTGATTCTTCTCTAGAAAATGTAGTATGGGAACCAGGGTGTAAAACTAAATATTTAGCACCTATATAATTCATTCTTTCTATTTCTTCTATTAAAAATTTATTAGCAAAATCAGCTTTTTCAGGATTTGCTGGATTAGTTATATATGGTGCATGTACCACTATGTCTTCTGGTTTTATTATTTCTTTATAGTCTTTTAAATATTCAAATAGTTTGTAGTTAGAAACATTTGTTCTTAAAGTTGTTTGTGGTGCTCCTAAATAAATCATTGTGCAATTTGCACCATTTTTTATAGATTCTTCAATTGCTCCATATAAGTAATTGGGTTTTTTGAATGAAACGTGTGATCCTAATTTAATCATATTTTTCCTTTTAATTTTTAAATTATTATATATTTATTATAAATTCATTTTCCAAATATTTTTCTACTTTTAAATTGCTTAAAGATTTTTTTATTATTTTATACATAAAATCAATATTTGCTTTTTCAATTGAGTGCGGAACTACCAATAAATCAATTTTTAGATTATTGATTGTTAACAATTCATTTCATTTTAAGTCTGAAGTGATGTAAAGAGCTTTATTTTTAATTACTTTATAAGTTTCTAATATATTTTCAATACCAGCAGCTCCTGGCAAAATTACAATTTTTTTAATTTTTTTATTTTTTTGCAAATTTGTTTGCAAATTATTTAAATTTAGCATATTTTTAATTTTGTTTATCAATTCAAAAAAAGAGATTTCGCTTTTTAAATTAACAATAGAATTAAATTTATTTACAGGAGTTAAATCACCTTCTAAATTGATTTTTTCAAGTATAGATTTAACACCGCTATTTGGTAAAAAATCCAAATTGGTATGAATTGAAAAAACATTAATTTTATATTTCTTTATTAATTTATGCATTGATTTTTTGTAAGGTTCTTTTTCAAAAGTGTTTTTTAAATATCCTTTATAAAAAAGAAAAGTGTGATAAGTTAAAATAAAATTAAAATTGTTTTTTATCGCATAATCTAATGCTTTTTTAGTTAAATCTAAACAAATGAGAACTTTAGAAATTTCATTATCAAAAAAGTATGAAAACCCTACCTTATCTCAATCTTCTTTAGAATTTTGAGGGAAAATTGAATCAAGAAATAAAGAAAATTCTTTTGAATTATTCACCTTGGTAATAATCTTTTAATTTTCTTTTTTTCTGAGTTATTTTTAATTTTCTTAAAATTTTTGATTCAATTTGTCTTATTCTTTCTTTTGAAACACCTTTTTCATTAGCTAATTCTTCTAAACTATGTATTCTATATCTTTCTCCGTGTTCGTTTTCACCAACACCAAATCTTTTCATTATTAAGATTCTTTCATCTTCATCTAGATTTTTATGAAGCATTTCTTTTAAAATTTGTTCCAATTCTTTTCCTGAAGCAAAATCAACAGGAGAAATTACAGTTTCATCTTTTATGAAGTCAGAAAAGAATGAATCATCTTCCTTACCAATTGGTTTATCTAATGAAATTGGATCAATATTAATTTTTCTAATATATTGAACTTTTTCAGCTGTAAAATCATCTTCCATTTTTTCAGCAATCTCTTCATCTGTTGGTATTCTTCCTAAATTTTGATGTAATTCTCTTTCAATTTTAGTCAATTTATTAATTGTTTCTACCATATGAACAGGAACTCTTATGATTCTTGCTTGATCAGCAACTGCCCTTGTTATTGCTTGTCTAATTCATCAAGTTGCATAGGTTGAGAATTTATATCCTTTTTCAAATTCATATTTTTGAACGGCTTTTAAAATCCCTGAATTACCTTCAGAAATTAAATCTATAAAGGATAAACCCCTATTTTTGTATTTTTTGGCATTATTTATAACCAGTCTTAAATTTCTATTAATTAATGTGTGACGAGCTTTTCTACCTTTTCTACCACCTTCTTTAATTTGCTTAGCAAGAGCAATTTCTTCATCTTGGCTTAATAATTTTCCATATTTACCAATTCAACGCATATATCATTTTATAATATCATTAGTTTCGGTTAGTTTATTTCTGTATTGAGAATCGTTTAAGTTAAAATCTTCTTCAAAAATTTCATCATCTTCCATAGATAAAACATCATCAGAATCATAATCTTTTAATTCTAAATCATCAATTTCATCGATATCATCGAAATCAACATCTTCATCAGATATCTTTTTATTTTTAGTTCTTTTTTTAGATTTAGATATTTCTTTTTCTATCTCTTTTTCATTTATTTCGTCAAAATCACCTTTATCACTTTCGTCATTTAAGATTTTTTCAGAAATTAAAACTGGAAGCAAGTCCATTGCTTCATCTTCATCTATAGAAAGTTTTTTTGCATATAAAAATTTAAAAACTTCATCTTGAGTAAGAAAAGTTTTATCTTTTTTCTTCTTTTTTTGTCTTGCTAACTCTTTTTGTAATGCATTTATAATTGTTGTGTATGAATTTGATAAGTTTTTATCTTTAGCCATTTGTCACCTTAAGTTTTTTAGATTTTAATTAAATTTATCAATTAAAAAGTATAAAAAATTATACCATAAAAATGATTTTATTTATTCAATAATGAAATAAATGATAAAATTTTTTCATCAATTTTTTCTTTTTCATCTATATCGGAACAATTTTCTTTTTCTTTTTCTAATTCTTTTATTATATTCTGTATCTTGAATACTTTTATTTTTTCATTGATTTTTTTGTAATTGTTAATTAAAACATTTAAATCATTAAGATCTTTTGCATAAGTTTCTATAAATAATTGACTTTCATTTAGAGCTTGTGTTTTTTCTTGAACTGTTTTATATTTAAGAATTTTATTAATATTTTTTTTATCAGAAACAAGAAGATTGAATTTTTCAGAATTTTGCATAAAATTTTTTTCAATCTCTTCTATAAGACAAATGGAAGTTATTATTTGTTTTCTTATTTTTTCTACATTACTCTCTAAATTTAATACTTTTTTTTGTTTATTTGGGTTTTGATTATAATTTGAAAAACTTTTGTATTTTATTTCATTGTTTTGGAGATTAAAAATTTTAGGATTTATGTTTAATTCTCTTTCAATTTTTTCTAAAATAAAGGATTTTTCTTTATAATCAGCTAAAACTAAAAAATCTTTAAAGTCTTTTATAAAATTATCAACTGATATAAAATCATTTTTATCTACATTAATAATCATTTCTTTATATAAAAAAGAAAGGGGTGATATTCTATTATTAAGCATTTCCTTGAGTTTTTCTTGTCCAAAAATGTTTAAATATTCATCTGGATCATAGTTTGTATCATTTTTAATGATTTCTACTTTTATATTATTTTTTAATAAAATTTTTAGAGATTTTTTAGTAGCTTCTACACCAGCTTTATCGCCGTCTAAAAGTAGAATTACATGTTTGTTTAGCAACAATTTAATATGTTCTTCAGTTAAAGCAGTACCCATTAATGCAACGGCATTTTTTATGTTTGCTTTATAAAGAGCGATAACATCCATGAATCCTTCACAAATTATTAATTCATTTTTTGTTCCTAAAAAATCAATCGCATTTTTATAATTAAAGAGTATTTTTGATTTTGAAAAAATTTTATTTTGAGCTGAATTTAAATATTTAACTTGATTACTTTTATCAGAAATAACTCTTCCTGAAAATCCTACAATGTTTCCAAATTGATTTTTTATAGGAAACATAATTCTGTTTTTAAAAAAAGAGTTTTCGTTTTCAGTTATAAGTGATGCATTAATTAATATGTCTTTTTGGTTATTTTTTAAAGATAAAAGTTCAATAATTTTATTATCATTTGGAGCGAAACCTAATTCAAAAACCTTTATTATTTCGTCATTTATAAAGCGATTTTGAATAAAACTGGAAATTTCAAAATTACTTTTTTGTTGATTTAATAAGAACAATTTAAATAACATATTGGCATCTTCATTTGCTTTAATTAATTTTTGTTCAAACTCATTATATAGGGGTTTATTTTCAAAAGAAGACATTTCATCCAAATTCAAATTTAAGTTAAAATTTTCGTTTAAGTATTTTAGTGCGTTGGTAAAAGAAAAATTATTAAATTTTATTACAAAATCTAGAACATTTCCTGATTCTTGACAACTAAAACATTTAAAAATTTTTTTAGAAGGAGAAATAGTTAATGATGGTTTGCTATCTTGGTGAAATGGACATATGGCCAAATAGTTATTTCCTCTTTTTTCTAAAGGTAAAAAACTGGAAATAACTGAAATTATATCCAATTCAGTTATTATTTTATTTACTAATTCTTTATTCATTTACCTTCCTAATTTATTTAATATATTTTTTAATATCTGCAATGAAAATTCTCTCTTGCTGCATTGTATCTCTGTTTCTAATAGTTACTTTATTATCGTTTAAAGAATCATAGTCAAAAGTTATACAATAAAAAGTTCCTATTGAATCTTGACGACGATATCTTTTACCAATAGTTCCACTTTCATCGAATGAAGCACTTATATTATCTTCTATTAATGAATTAAAAATTTCCATTGCTTCTTTTGATAATTTTTTAACAAGAGGAAGAACTGCTACTTTATATGGGGCGATATCTTTATTTAATTTTAAAACTATTCTTGTATCATTATTTTCTATATTTTCTTCTTCATAGGCATCTACAATTAAAGCTAAAAGTAATCTATCCATCCCAATAGAAGGTTCGATAATATGCGGAATGTATTTTTTATTAGTTACTGGATCTAAATATTCTAATTTTTCTCCTGAAAAATTACTGTGTGATGTTAAATCAAAATCACCTCTATGTGCAACTCCGAGTAATTCACCTCAACCAAAAGGGAATAAAAATTCTACATCACTTGTTGCTTGAGAATAATGAGCTAACTCTTCTTTAGAGTGTTCCCTAAATTTAATAGATTCTTTCTTAATTCCTATATTTAAAAGGAAAGCTCACACTTTTTCTAAATAATTTTTGTATATTGCTAGTGAATCTTCTGGAGAACTAAAAATTTCAAGTTCCATTTGCTCAAATTCCCTAGTTCTAAAAATAAAATTTCCTGGAGTTACTTCATTTCTAAAGGATTTACCAATTTGTCCTACTCCAAAAGGAATTTTCGCTCTCATTGTTCTTTGTATATTTTTAAAATTAACAAAAATTCCTTGTGCTGTTTCAGGTCTTAAATAAATTTTATCTTTTTTATCTACTACAACTCCTTGATGAGTTTCAAACATAAGGTGAAATTGTTTAATTTCTCCTCAATCTGTTTCACTATTATCATAGTTTTTAACGTTATTTCTTAAGTGTTTTGTAATTTCTTCATTTGATAATTTATTGACATTTATTTCTGGAAAAAGTTCTTCCATAATGTGATCAGCTCTATATCTTTTGTTATTTTTTTTATTTTCTATTAATGGATCGGAAAAATTTGAAACATGTCCTGATGCTTCTCAAACTTTCGGATTCATTAAAATTTTAGAATCTAATCCATAGTTTTCTGGTATTTTAGTTATAAATTCTCTTCATCAAAAGTCTTTAATGTTTTTAGAAAGCAGAACACCTAAAGGACCATAATCCCAAGTATTTGCTAAACCTCCATAAATTTCAGATCCTTGAAAAACAAAACCTGCATTTTTTAAATGGTTTATTATATTTTGAATATTTTTTTCTTTATTACTCATAGTTATTAAATTATAATAAAAAAAGTGTTATTTTTATTTTTTATTTATAATTTTAATATGTTGAATCAAGAAGAAGTTTTTACTTTTTTAAAAAAAGAAAAAAGCAAAAAATATTTTTTAAATATTTGTGAAAAAATTGAAAAAGAATATGAAAAAGGAACTATTTTTCCTGATTATAAAGATATTTTCAAAGCTTTTGAAATTACAAATTTTAATGACTTGAAAGTTATAATTTTAGGTCAAGATCCTTATCATGCAGAAGGTTTTGCTGATGGTTTGGCTTTTTCAAGCAAATCTAAAAGAATTCCAGCATCTTTAAATAATTTATATAAAGAAATAAAAAATAGTTATCCTGATTTTCAAAGTGAAAATGGGAATTTAGAAAGATGATCTAAACAAGGTGTTTTATTGCTAAACACTATTTTAACTGTAGAAAAAGGAAAACCTCTTTCTCATAAACATATTGGTTGAGAAACTTTTACTTTTAATTTTTTAAACTTTATTTCAAATAAACAAAAAAATCTAATTTTTTTATTTATGGGTAAAAAGGCAGAAGAATTCATTCCATTAATTAATTTAGAAGATCAAATAATTTTAACAACATCTCATCCTTCGCCATTTAGTTATGCAAAAAGTTTAAAAAATTCACAAATTTTCAAAAAAATTAATGATATGTTGATAAATCTTCATAAAAATTCAATAAAATGATAAAATTTAATTATGGTAGTAAAACACAAAGTTGAAGTTAGATTGTCAAAAACCGAGCATGAAATGGAAGATTGAATTGAAAATAACACTGAGTTATTTTGTAAATTAACTCAAATGGAATTTGCTGAACAATTTTTCATGAATACAGCATGTACGATAAGTCATTATGTAAAGAAAATCGGTTATGAAAATTATAAAGAATTTAGAAAAACAGTAACTGAAAACTATATAAAACAAAAGGAAAAAGATAAAAATCCTTTTGGAGATGCTTTATTTAAGACTGTAATTGGGTATGATTTAGATTTTTTAATTGAAGGATTAATGACTAATTATAAAAATTTACAAAAAATATTTTTAGTTTTAGAAAAATATTCAAGATTTCACCTTTTTAAATTAGGAGAAGATAACTATAATGTAAATGAATTTATAAAATTTTATTCTGAAATTAAAAGAAAAGAAATTATATTGAATTCTAATACAAATGTAATAATTGAAAATAATGTTATAAATGATGATATTTATATCATTTTTGATAATTTTTATGATGATTTTGCACTAAAGGGTTTTGTATCCAATTTACTTGAAAGAGATAAAAATATAATACTCTTTTCTTATAAAAAAGCATTTGTGAATAATGAAACATTAATTTTAGTAGATTTACAAGAAATATATGGAATAAGAAAAATAAGTCCTTATTTATTAAAAAATTCTTTTAATTTTATAAGCGACTTATTAGTGAATATTCAAAAAGAAAAACCAGTTAAATAAAAACTGGTTTCCTTAAATGAAATATAAAGTGCACCAGTGTTTTTATAACCTATTTGTATTTTAT